>NZ_JBMXBO010000009.1:0-139333 GCF_049546925.1 Acinetobacter sp. AND/436 | reverse complement strand
GCACAGTACAGTAAATGTCAACAGACCCTAATATTTATTGTTCTATTTTTTAATTGAGGAAACCGACTTCTTCTAAGTAAATCAAGTAATCCAAATTGAACAGGAAGCTCCTTCTAAAGATAATTATTTAGATCATGAATCTGCTGAGAAGCATACGCTCTATAATCAAACCACTATTATGAGCGTATTCGTTATCTTCCAATTGCCTTCAGCTTAACCCAAACCCTTAACCAGAAAGAAACAGCCCACAATCACCAATAACACGGCGAAACATTTTTTCAGGATTTGTGGCGATAATGCATGTGCTGTTTTCGCCCCAAGTTTGGCAGTAAAGAAACTCATAATGCTAATACCAAGAAAAGCATAAATATGAACAAAGCCAATAGTATTGGGCACATTCACCTGCGCCTGCATCCCAAAAATCATAAATCCCAAAGCACCGGCAACTGCAATGGGGAAACCACAGGCTGCAGATGTGCCTACTGCCTGTTGCATGACCACGCCATAACGGTTGAGATACGGTACGGTCAAGCTGCCACCGCCAATCCCAAAGATGGCTGAAGCAAAACCAATTCCCGAACCTGCAGCGATTTGTTGACCGGTTGAGGGCAAGGTTCGCCCCTGCTCTGCCGGCTTTTTGCTACCTGTAAACATGGTATACGCCACCCAGATCAGAAAGATTCCTACCACAATCTGCAAATGTAAGCCCGAAATTAAACCGGCAATCCCTGCACCGAAAAAGCATCCAATGGCCATAGGCGGAGCTAGATGTCTAAAGACTGGCCACAGCACTGCCTCGTTCTTATGGTGCGCCATCAATGAACTGATAGAGGTGATCACAATAGTTGCTAGCGATGTACCTAAAGCCAAATGCATAATCGCATCCGGACTATAACCCATCTGCATAAACACGATATATAACAGTGGTACAATGATTGTTCCGCCACCGACCCCAAACAGCCCAGCGGCAAAACCTGCGCATGCCCCGATAATTAAAAAAATGATAATTTCCACGAAATACTGACTGAATAATTTGAAATTAAAGACAAGGCGCCTTAAGCAAGTTCCAGCTCACCAACCTGATGATAGGCACGATTAAAATACACCAGACCATGTTCTTGCTGACTGTGCTGAATGGCCAGCACACGGCACATAAAAATGCTATGCGTACCCACCTGCTGAATCTGCTCAATCTCGCAATCAAAGCTGGTCAAGGCATCTGTTAACACCGGCGCGCCGGTTTCCAGCTCAGTCCAGGTTCCATATTGAAAGCGCTCTTCAGACTTCATTTTGGAGGCAAAGACATTGGAGATTTGTTGATGCTGCGCGCCTAGCACATTCACGCTCAAGATTTTATTTTCAATAAAATGGGCGTGTGAGCGTGAAGCCTGATTCATGCAAACCAATAAGGTCGGTGGTGTATCGGTTACACTACACACGGCAGATGCGGTAAATCCATGCACACCAGACGCCCCTGCCGTGGTCACCACATTGACCGCGCTGCTGAGCAAAGACATGGCATTTCTAAAGTCTGCTGCTTCAATCATCACCGGATTCCTTCATTTTCTTGGGTTATGCTTGAAATGGTTGTTAAGCGGATGGGCCAGATGTTTTCCATCCATTCCCATCAGCTCTGCCACATGATGTGCCTGCGCGTTAAGCACTCAATTCTTGACGCACAATATCGGCGCCAGCGCTTAAAGCACGAAGTTTACCTTGCGCCACCTGACGCGATAACGGCGTCATACCACAGTTGGTCGATGGATAAAGCTTGTCGGCATCAACAAACTGCAAAGCTTTACGCAAGGTATTGGCCACTTCTTCTGCGGTTTCAATCTGGTTGGTGGCCACATCAATAGCGCCAACCATAACTTTTTTGCCGCGGATCAGCTCAATCAGGTCCATCGGTACGCGTGAGTTCTGACATTCCAGCGAAACAATATCAATTTTGGATTGTTGCAGTTTCGGGAACACGGCTTCATATTGACGCCATTCAGAGCCTAAGGTTTTTTTCCAGTCAGTATTGGCTTTAATGCCATAGCCATAGCAGATATGCACGGCGGTTTCGCATTTCAGACCTTCCAGTGCGCGTTCCAGCGTGGCCACACCCCAGTCATTGACTTCATCAAAGAACACGTTAAAAGCAGGTTCATCAAACTGAATAATATCAACCCCAGCGGCTTCGAGTTCCCTTGCCTCCTGATTCAGGATTTTGGCAAATTCCCAGGCCAGTTTTTCACGGCTTTTGTAATGACCATCGTACAGGGTATCAATCATGGTCATTGGACCCGGCAAAGCCCATTTAATTGGCTGAGTGGTCTGGCTGCGTAAAAACTTGGCATCTTCCACAAACACCGGCTGTTTCCGGGCCACCTCACCGATCACCGAAGGTACGCTGGCATCATAACGGTTACGAATACGCACCGTTTCCCGTTTTTCAAAATCCACACCTTCGAGATGTTCAATAAAGGTGGTGACAAAATGCTGACGGGTCTGCTCACCATCGCTGACAATATCAATTCCGGCCAGTAACTGTTCATGCAGTGACAGGCTCAAGGCATCCTGTTTGGCTTCACGCAGTGCATCGCCTTCAAGTTTCCATGGCGACCAGAGTTTTTCCGGTTCTGCCAGCCAGGATGGTTTCGGTAAGCTGCCTGCGGTTGAGGTTGGGAGTAAAATGCTCATCTTTAATCTTCTATCTCTATACGTTGAATTAAGCAGCGTTGGTTGCTACGGCGTAGCTGGCAGCCCACTGTTCCAGAATGTGCTGATACGGTTTAATAAAGTGTTCTTCTGTCCATTTGCCCTGTTTTACGGCCAGCTGGCTACGCTCGACACGGTCATAGACAATTTGCGTTAAGGAATAATCCGGGTACTCAAGACTAGGTTGATAGACCTGACCTGCAGTCGAGTTGGCATTATAAATTTCAGGACGATAAATCTTCTGGAAGCTTTCCATGGTGCTAATCGCGCTGATTAATTCAAGATCGGTATAATCCGTCAATAAATCACCGCTAAAATAGAACGCCAAAGGTGCAGCACTATTTTCCGGTTTAAAATAGCGAACAGTTAAACCCATTTTTGCGAAATAATGATCTGTTCTTGAGTATTCATTTTGCTGATATTCAACCCCTAACACCGGATGAATATTGGCGGTACGATAATAGGTTTTGGTGGTCGATACGCTCAGGCAGATCACCGGCTGTTTATTAAACTGTGACTGGAACGCCTCGGAATTCACCACGTACTGATACAGCTTGCCGTGCAAATCACCAAAGTTGTCAGGCATTTCCCCGGCTTTATGGCCTTGGGACAATAAAAGCACGCTAAAGTCATAATCACGTACATACGATGAAAAACTGTTTCCGATCATGCCTTCAATACGCTGATTGGTACGATGATCAACAATCGTCGATTTCAGCATTTCAATGGCTGGAAAGGCGTTACCATTGCCTTCGACATCAAGATCTGCAGACACAATATCAATTTCCAGTGAATAACGGTCACCCTTCGGATTATCCCAATGTGCCAAGGCATTAAAACGGTTATTGATCATGCGCAGCGTGTTACGCAGGTTCTGTTCACGGCTTTCGCCACGCGCCAGATTGGCAAAGTTGGTTGTTAAACGGGTACTGTCCGCTGGTTGATAGTTTTCATCAAAACGAATACGTTTAATTGAACATGCAAACCGTTGACTCATCTGTTCCACCGCTTTAAATATCTAAAAATAAAAACCTGAATGTCTTTCTGGTTTTAGTTATACGTGAACCCTAAGATGAATAAAAATGATTTAATCTAAGTTAATAGTGAATTAAATTCATGTTTTGATTTGAATAGCGTTATTTAAGGCGAAAATATAGAAAAATAGACTGCCCTATGAGTCATCAATCGAGTCCAATTTTTCTTGCTGGAAAAAGGCCAAAAAGCTAGATTTAGAATCAAAATATATTTTTTTAATTTTAATAAAAACAATTATTTATAATTTTTATTGTAGCTAAATATCTTCACATTTTGTTGAAGAAAATGAGCTTCTTGATGGAATAAAAAATTGGCTCGCCTAAATATTTGGATCTGGTCTGTTTAGGTCAAACGGCGCTTATATAAAAATGTCTATAAAAGCATCAACATGAATTTGGCTCAGTTGAAGATGAGGAAAAATCAAGGGGTTTAGCTTTAAATGATCAGTGATTTACCTTCCTATTAAACGAATAGATGCAGTGTTCTTCTGTAGCCCAATTTCCTTGAGAAACGACTTTGCGACTTTCAGCTTCTATAAGAAATGAAAATTTAAGCCGGCCCAGCTATACTGCTTAAAATACAAGCAGAATATTAAGATCAGTAAAATAAGGAAATATCCAATGACTTTTCAAAAAACAATCTTAGGCCTAAGTTTAGGTTGTGTACTGACACTTATGTATGGCTGTGCCAAACCCACTTCTGATCAGTCTGAAACTGAAGTCAGTACTTCTGAAATCACATCAGATTCAAATGAAACTGCCAAAGCCAGCTCAGATTTTGATCTGAATAACATACCCATTTCGAGCGCAGTGCCTGGTGAGTTGCCTTATATTGAATTACCAGAGGGCTATCGCTATCAGAATGATGAAAAACGAAATTTTGAACGTGTACCCTTTTGGACAGGACATGACTTTCACTGGGTTGAAGGAAAACTGTTTAGTTCGGGTATTAGCGCTGAATCAGATTATAAAGAAGGCAGTTTTTTAGAAATACAGCGTAACCTTGATGCGGTAATTAAACAGCTTGGCGGTGTAGAAGTTGCCAATAGTCAAATTCCAAGAGAGCTTGCCAACAGTCTGCCTGATGCCATTCGGGTGCAACATGGTTCAGGTTTGGCTGATATTTATAATTACCCTGCGCAAACGTATGTGATTCGACAAGCGGATAAAAATATTTGGTTCCATTTGGCGCAATCTGGCAACTATATGGGTTTAATGGTAGCGGAAAGTCAGCCCTTAAATATCACTGCCAAAGCACTGACGTCGAGTGCACTGAAACAAAGTCTGGATCAGGACAGTAAAGTGAGTGTGCAAATTAACTTTGCCACAGATCAAGCCGATATTTTGCCAGACTCACAAGAACAAATAGATCAGATTATTGCTTTACTGAAAGATAACGATGATTTAAAACTTGGCATTTACGGACATACTGATAATACAGGCGATGCGGCGCATAATTTAAAATTGTCTGAGCAACGTGCGCAAGCTGTGGTGACTGCTCTAACCAAAGCAGGCATTGATACAAATCGTCTGACAGCCAAAGGTTTTGGGGATACTCAGCCTGTTGCAGATAATGCGACTGAAGATGGTAAGGCGAAAAACCGTCGGGTGGAGTTGGTGAAATTATAAAAGTCTAAATACTAAAAAGACCGCAATATAGCGGTCTTTTTTACATCTTTTTAAAAATGGTGTCACGGCAGTCAACGTCTAAAACAAGCACCACAATTTTGGCGTCAATGACTTGATAGACTAAGCGATACGCGGTTTCAGCTTATCAAACTTTTAAGTGCGGTTTTTGTGAACTCGAACTCTTAAGTCAGCTAAAGTTATCCTGATAGTTTCTTCACTTTTCGCTTTTTCTGCTAGTTGTAATAAATAAACCTCATCCATAACACAATCTTTTAAGATTATTTTTGTATTTTCCAAAATGCGATTTTGACGATCAGGGCTACGACCTTCTAAAAATTCTGGTATTTTTTTTACCATATTTCATAAGCTCCAAATAGGATGTTCTTCCCAATTACCAGGAAACCCCATCGCAACACGCCAATTTTCATCTTTCACAATAGGTTTTAAGAGTTTATTCAATTGATAGCACCACTCTGAATCAAATCCTGTCGGTCTTAGCAAGGTTTTTAAGATTAAGAGTACATAGAAGATACGTTTATTCGTCGGTGTAATCGGTGATTGCCAATTTGGATCTTTGTCGGCTTTAGATTTAATAGCTAATTCTTTATTCCATAACCGTCCATGATGGGCACAAATATTTCTCACATAGGTCAATATATGCAACCATTCAGCTAATTTTTCATGATGCAAAGAAAAATGCTGTGCGATTGCTTTCTTATCTTCTTTATTGTTAGCCTTATTATTTATTAAACCACTATATAAAAATGACAATGAACCAAAACTTAAAACTTCTGTCAGCATCCAAATTGGGATTTGAGGAAAATCATCATAATTTTGTTGAAAATGCTGGATGAACGTATCTTTAGAGCGTTCAACTTCTTTGTTGCATGTTTCTAAAAATTTTCTATGGTTAAATTTGGGATAAAAATTTTGTGCATTGTAGATACCAAATGCACCATATTGATGACCGAGATAATACGTTAATTTCGTTCGTAAAAACGTTTCTATAATTTCGATAGCACCGAATATTTGTAATCGTAATTCAGTATCAAATTCATATAATTGCACAATTTTTTCAAACGAAGTGCCCGGCTTGAATCGATCTAAGACATTATTTCCTGACCTTATTCGGTAAGGATACCAATATGCACTTAAGCGATAATAACCATATTTTGCCAATATTCCTTCAGCCCAAGCAACATTATGAATACTCAATCCTTTAGACTGTAGATGATGCACTTGCTCAGCATATGATAAAGGCTTTTTATTATAAGGTTTTAACATAATTCACTAAAATCGAGGCATAAAAAACCGCCAAGGTTGCGCGGACTTCAAAAGAAGAACTAAGCGTGGCGGCTGCATTAAGTACATAATAGCGACAATTGCCATTATTAGCAAGTTATGATCAAAAACTGCCCTTAGCGACAGTCTTTTTTATATCTAATCTCCCCTAACCCCTCTTTATTAAAGAGGTGAGGAACAGCATTCCACAAGGGGAAGATTTTTTACACCCCAAGCGCTAACCTAAACAACATCTGCCATTGTTCATGAACCTTTTACTTCTCAAAAATCTCTCTTAAATCCTCCGTCATCCCTTGGGCGGACTTAAACTCGCCTTGCTGGTTTTTCCACACCATCGACGGAGTGGCAAAGAAACCATATTTAGCCATCAGTTCCTGATTGGCATCTATTTTTGCAGCAATATCAGCAGGGATATTCTTGGTAATTTTTAACTTGTTTTGCCCTTTGTTGGCATTGTAACTGGTAAACACCTGCTGTGGATTTTTAGCCATCAGCATGGTTGCCACTTGCCCGCGACTCTCATCACGAATGACTGCCACCTGAATATGTCTAAGCTGTACCTTCCCCGCCTTCACCCACGGACGTGCCTTTTGCCAGAAGGTATGGCAATACGGACAATTCGGGTCTGAAAATACATATACAATCCGCGGCGCATCTTTTTGTCCGTCCTGAATCCAGGTGGAGTTTTCCAGACTTTTCCAGACATCATCCAGCACGGCGTCTTTGACATGGGTTTCAAGCGCTTTGATGGTCAGGTTCTCACCCTTGGCATTGTGCAAATCGCCAATAATGTAATATTTCTGGTCATTGGAAATAAACACGGTCGCCGGACTTTGCTGCATATGCCCGGCCCATCCGGTCATTTTTTCTGGCGCTTCAATCTGTTTGATAAATTTAAAGCCTTCCTGCTCAATCTGTTTTTTCAGATCAGTCTGGGCAAATGCTGTCGTATTTAACAGCAGCAGGAACAACGCAGCGGGATAGATCATTTTCATGAGAATTTCCTGTTATTTTGAAGATGGAGCAGAAAGATCATTGATATAGCGACGCAGCATCGGCTGGGTCAGTTCGCCCATATGCCGATGCACGAGCTGTCCTTGTGCATTAAAGAACAAGGTGCTTGGCAAGCCATGCATATTCATCTGGGTGGCCATGTCACCTTGAGGATCAAACAGGACATGCTGGAAATTAAAACGATGCTGACGCAAATAATCCTGTACGGTGTCAGTCGTTTCGCCCTGATTCAGCATTACAAAATGAATGTCCGGATAATCCTGCTGGGCCTGATGTAAAACCGGCATTTCCCGGTGACACGGCGGACACCAGCTGGCCCACAGGTTAATGACGGTCGGTTTGCTGACCCAGTGCTGTAGTGGCACCTGTTGCTGCTGTAAATTTTGAAATTGCAGGTCAGGATACTGATTCTGCTGTGGTAAAACCGTTTGAATACCCCAGTTCAGGCAAAGCTGAATCGCAACAAATAGCGCGATCAATATCGCTTTAGGCAGATTGGCCAATGCCCGGTTTTTCCATAAAAACCACCCAATGCCGGCAATCAATCCACCATAAAAATGAAAGCCTTTGTCCTGAATCTTGATTATATCTAGTGGTGTCGCCAGATAAAGATCGGCATGCATTAGTACAAAAACCAGTCGTGCGGCAATTAACCCCACCCAGAATGACGTCCACAAGCTGTCACTAAAGATGCGCCAGCTAGGTTCAGGCCATTGCTGTTTGTGTCTGAAATATCGCCCTGCCCCATACACCAGCACTAATCCGGTGAGCAGCAGCACCATCTGCCACGGCAACATTAGTGGGCCCATATGCAGCGCCGTTGCAGAAACCATCATGGCGTGTTCGCCTGCTGAAGTTGCTGCAAGCGCTGAATAAGTTGGGTCGCGCTAAAGGTGCCGGTTAAACGTAAAGTACGCTGTTCCTGCTGCTGGCTGTCCAGGAAAATCATGGTCGGTGGGCCAAGAATCTGCCAGTCACGCAGTAATGCATCTTGAGATGGATGATACTCGGTTAAATCCAGTTTAATCCGCACCACATCCTGCAAGGCTGCCTGTACATCGGTACGTGGCAGGACTTCATTTTCTACCGGCTGACAGGCCACACACCAGTCGGCATAGACATCAATCACGATACTGCGTCCACTGTTCTGCTGTAGCAGCTGTGCCAGTTCCTGCTGGGTATGCACCTTTTGCCAGCTGAGTGTTTGCTGGGTATGGACCGCACCCATCTGCTGAAGGCCATGTTGAATATGCCAAATACCAATAGCGGTCATGGCCAGCGCCAGCACAATAACGCCAACACGCGAAATTTTCCCTTGCAGATGTCTGCGGATTAAATCGAAGCAGTAAATTGCCAGCGCCAGGAAAATAATGCCCATCAACAGGAAATAGGCCACAGTCGGCAGCAATGGGCGGGCGAAATAAACCGCCAGCGCCAGCATTAAAAAGCCGAAACTGAATTTTAGCCGGTCCATCCATAAACCCGGTTTCGGTAAATATTTGGCGCCAAATACGGCGGCAATAAATAAAGGAATCCCGAGGCCCAGACCCAGTACAAACAGATAGGTCGCGCCGAGTACCGGCTGATCCAGTTGCGATACAAACAGCAAGGCACCGGCCAAAGGCGCACTCATACACGGACCTACAATCAGCGCGGAAATCATCCCCATTAACGCAGCACCGACCAGCGTACCGCCCTGCTGTTTTTGCTGCCATCGGTCCATTCGTTGTAATAAACCCTGCGGTAAGGACAGCTGATACACCCCAAACAGGTTCAAGGCAAACAGGATAAACAACACCGCAAAGATGCCAATAAAGATCGGGCTTTGGAACCAGCGCTGGAAACTATAGCCCAGTTGCGCAACTGCCAGCCCCATCACTGCATACACTGCGGCCATACCCAGCACAAAAGCCAGCGCAATCAACGCAGCACGATAACCACGATGACGCTGTACCAGAATGCCAGACAAAATTGGAATCAGTGGCAAAGAACAAGGTAAAAAGGCCAGTAAAATGCCAAAACCTAAAAAAATCAGCAGATTAAAAAATAAATGATGTTCCGAGAGTAAATTGAAAAAATACTGGTCGTTGTTCCATTCAGATTGTAATGACGCGGCGGCTGCCGTTTGTGTCTCGCCTGCGATTTCACTGGCCGGCACCGGATTAGACGCTACGACTGAAATTTCTGAAGCCGCGACAGCATCAGTGAGTTTTGTCGGCTCTGTATTCTCTACTGCGGCAATCGACTCATTTTCAATGACTGCTTCTTCGGCGGCAGCAGATGTAGTTGTCAGTGCTGTTTTTTCAGGTTTACTAGGTGCCGCTTCAATTTTAGCCGGTGCATCCAGCGCGACCGGTTTGGCGGCACTTAATAAACGCCGTTCGCTTGAAGGCGCATCTGACTGGGGCAACAAGCCTTGCGCATCGGTCTGAATGGTGGCGCGTTGCACCGGATAACATAAACCGCTTTCGGCACAGCCCTGCCACTGAATTTTAAATTGCTGGTTTGGCGCGACCGTAATCGTGGTCTTGACCTGATGATAATGCACCTTGGTCTGGCCAAAGGTCGGATCGTTCTTATCTTCCGGGACCGGCAGCTGTAATTTTAGCGCACCAGCATCGCTACGCACCTGCAGCTGATCATGATATAAATAATAATCCTCGGCGATGGTCCAGCGCAGTTCCGCCTGATCATCACTAATAGAACGCGCCTGAAACTGAAACGCCTGATCGGGTGGCAAGAACTCCTGCGCCTGTGACCAAACTGGCCAGAATGCACAAAGAACCACAAGCAAAGCACTTACACGCGTAATCATGACGTCCATTTTTCTGTAGAAAACCCGATTCATTATTAAAAAGATTAAATTAAGAGAACATTAACATAGCTCATTATTTATAAAATAGGATTTCAGGTGGAGAGTAACTATGTTTGTGGTTCTGGTCGAAGACGATCCTTATATTGCCCAAAGTATCTGTTCAGCGCTGGACTATTTAAATATTTCAGTCGAGCATGTGGCTACTGCGCGTGCTGCCGATTATTTTATCCGGCAAAGTGCTGTCGATTTGTGCCTGCTGGATTTGGGCCTGCCCGATCAGGATGGTCTGGAACTGCTGCAGCAGTGGCGCCAGGATGAAATTCATCTGCCGGTACTGGTTTTAACCGCCCGGCATCAAACCCGGCAATGTGTAGAAGCCTTAAATCTGGGGGCCGATGACTACCTGACCAAACCCTTTGAACTGGATGAGCTGATTGCCCGTATACATGCGCTGGCACGGCGTAATCGTGGTTTTTCTTCCAACCTGTTGCAACTGGGTGATTTGCTGTTAAACCGCGATACCCAGGAAGTGACGTTCCAGCAGCAGCCGGTGACTCTGTCACGGCGTGAATACAGCCTGCTGGAAACCCTGATGAGCCATCCCAACCAGATTTTAAAAAATGAACAGCTGCTCGATAAACTGTATGGCTATCAGGACAGTATCGAGAGCAACGCGCTGAATGTGCATATTTATCATTTACGCCAGAAACTAGAGCCGCAGCTGATTCAGACCATTCGTGGTGTGGGCTATATGTTTAAAGTACCGGAAACCGAGAGCTGAACATGCAGAACTACAGTTTAAAATGGCGGCTGGTTAGCATGTTTATGGTGGTGTTTCTTAGCCTGTGGAGTCTGGTGTTTTGCTGGCTGTATTATGATTTGCAGCAGCGGCTGCAAGATACGCTGGATCAGCGCCTGTTTGCCTCTGCACAAATGGTGGCGCGGCTGATTCAGCATTTGCCGCTCCAGGAAATTAATCCCGATTCCTTAAAACAGGTGGCCGAACAGTATCATGCGCAAAACCTGATTGCCTGTGAGGTGTCGGTGTTTAGCTCGGATATTACCTTGGGGCCGTATGTGGTGGCCCGGACCCGCGGTGCGCCGGCGCAGCTAACCGGACAGCAACTGGGCTTTAGTACCTGGCAGGAAAATGGTGTGGAATGGCGCAGTTATGTGCTGCGTAAAGGTGATATTCAGGTGGTGGCCGCAGAACGGCTGGTGCTTAGAGCCTCTTTATTGCAACAGATTCTGCAATCGGTGCTGATTCCGCTGGTGTTATCGCTACTGATCTGTATGGCGCTGGTGATTCATATTTTGCGTAAAGAATTCCGCCCTTTAGATGATATGGCCCAGCAACTGGCAGATAAACAGCATTCGCTGTCAGATGCGGCGCATTATCTGCAACATCTAGATGCGCGTAAAATTCCCAAAGAAGTCCAGCCCTTTGTCGATAATTCCAATCAGCTGATTCAGAACCTGCACCATAGTCTGGAAAATGAAAAACTGTTTACCGCCTATGCCGCACACGAACTGCGTAGTCCTTTAACTGCAATTAAAACCCATGTACAACTCAGCCGGATGATGGTCGAGCAGAATCCGGCGCAGGCCAGCAAGCTGATTGAAAACCTGAAACAGGCGGAAAGCAGTATCTGGCGCTATCAGCAGTTGCTGGAACAATTGTTATTACTGAGCCAGACCGATCATGACGTTGCGCAAGCCGCCACAGATTCGGAAACCACCGAAGTCGCGCCAGTTTTAAGACAAGTGATAGAGGAATTAAGTCCGGTTTATCCGCATTTAAATAGCGTATTGCAGGTCGATTGGGAAAGTCTGCAGACCCTGCAACTACCACCGCTGAGCTTGCAGACGATTCTGAAAAATCTGCTGGAAAATGCCCTGCTACATGCCCAAGGCTTAAGCCGAATTGCAATTACCATGCATAATCAGCAACTGCTGGTACAAGATGATGGTCAGGGGCTGACTGCCGCTGAACTGACCCAGATGACCCGGCGCTTCTGGCGTAAATCTGCCCAGCAACAGGGTCATGGTTTAGGGCTGGCTTTGGTGAAAGCACTGCTCCAGCATCATCACTACCAGATGGATTTAAGCCTGAACCCGCCTCAGGGTTTAAGCATTCGCATTCGGCCGGAGCAACCCTCTTCCACGCTCAATTAAAGGGTTGATGCTTGGGGACTAGATTAGAAACTATATCTTAAGCCCCAAACCGCCTGATTTTTCTGTTTGATTTTACTGCGGTCATAGCCACCCAGAATGAAGTCGGAAAAGACATTCACATTCGGCGCAACTGCATAATCCAGCCCGACCGAGGTAAAACGAAAAGCAGTATCGGTCTGGGTATCTAAAAATTCCTGACCTTCATATTTGCCGGAGTCATTAAAATAAGAACCGGCAACGGCCAGATTTCCAGTTAATTTATCACTGAGCTGATGGGCATAGTTCAGGCTGACATAGGTATCCCCCTGATTCATATACACCACATCATATAAATAGGTCGACACGCCGAAGGTTAGTGTAGCTTGCTCATTCAGGTTTTTACTGACACGCAGGCCCAGTTCATTGGAGGTGGTGCTGTCCCCACCCGGATAATAATAGGTCGCATTCCACAGATCCCAAGTGAGGCCTTTAAAATCTGACACATGCCCGACAATAAAATCATGTTCCATTTTATCGGTGCTGTATTGCCGGCCTTGTTGTAAATCGCGGTATGAATAACCCAGTGTACTGCCCCAATAACCGGCATAAAAATTTCCGTAACCCAGGGTTAAAGAGGCCTGCAAAGCCAAGTCTTCATTTTCTGGTGCATTGGTCAGACCGCGCGACACATATTTAGATACTGCGGTCAGCTGACCAGACACATCAATAGAGGAAGAGGATGCATCATTGGCCCAGCTGGACATGCTGATACATGACAGACACCCGGCGGCGACCACCGTTCTTGTAAATGGAATCATTGTTTTAAAATTTAACCTGATTGAATGTAAAAATCCCAGCCAACCATCCGACCGTGAGCTGTGCGGATGGTTGGATATGTGATTTTAACTAAGAAAAAAAGGATGTGTATAAAAATGCACATCAAAATGATCTAAGAGATCAAAGCGTTCTGTTGCGGCTAGATTGACCGGACTGGCGTATTGGCCCGGTAAAATGGCGCCGTAGATTTGGCCAGCGCCGGTTTGGCGCGAATATGATCGGCCAGTTTTTCGGCCATCATAATGGTGGTGGCATTCAGGTTGCCGGTAATAATCAGCGGCATGATCGAAGCATCAATCACACGCAGGTTTTGCAGCCCATGTACCCGCCCGTAGCCATCGACCACCGCCATATCATCTTCACCCATTTTGCAGCTGCAAGATGGATGGAACGCAGTTTCAGCGTGGTTACGGATAAATTCGTCCAGCTCGGCATCGCTTTGTACCTGTTTGCCCGGGCTGATTTCTTCGCCGCGATAGGCATCTAAAGCCGGTTGATGCATGATGTCCCGGGTAATGCGGATGGCATCACGGAACTCGCGCCAGTCCTGTTCGGTACTCATATAATTGAACAGGATACTTGGATGCTGAAACGGATCTTTGGAGCGCAGTTTGACCCGACCGCGGGATGGAGAGCGCATGGAACCGACATGCGCCTGAAAACCATGCTGCTGAATGGCATTACTGCCATTGTAGTTAATGGCGACCGGTAAAAAGTGATACTGGATATTCGGCCAGGCAAACTCATCGGAGGTGCGGATAAAGCCACCGGCTTCAAACTGGTTACTGGCACCCACACCCTGACCTAAAAACAGCCATTCTGCGCCAATTTTTGGCTGGTTATACCATTTTAAGGCTGGATATAAGCTGACCGGTTTTTTGCACTGATACTGTAAATACATTTCCAGATGATCTTGCAGGTTTTCACCTACGCCCGGTAAATCATGAACCACCGGAATCTCCAGGCTTTTTAGATGCTGGGCATTACCGACACCGGAACGCTGCAGAATTTGCGGGGAAGCAATGGCACCCCCACAGAGCAGCACTTCTTTTTCAGCAAAGACTTGCTGTGGCTGCGCGGTACTTTGTCCCTGAAAATATTCGACGCCTATAGCCTGCTTGCCATTAAATAGAATTTTATGGGTCATGGCATGGGTGCGAATGGTTAAATTCGGGCGCTGTCTGGCCATATCCAGATAACCACGCGCTGTGCTGGAACGGCGTCCCTGCGGGGTTACGGTACGGTCCATCGGACCAAATCCTTCCTGCTGATAGCCATTTAAATCATCGGTACGTGGATAGCCGGCCTGCACCGCAGCATCGACCATGGCATGAAACAGCTCGTTATTTCCGGCTTTCGGGGTGGCGACCTGTACCGGACCGCTGTCGCCATGATAGTCATTGCCGCCAATATCACGGGTTTCGGCCTTTTTATAATAAGGCAGGCAGTCGGCATAGCTCCAATGCTCCAGTCCTTTCAAACTGGCCCATTGTTCCAGATCCATCGCATTGCCGCGGATATAACACATGCCGTTAATCAGGGAGGAACCGCCCAAGCCTTTACCGCGACCACATTCCATACGGCGGTTATTCATATACGGTTCCGGATCGGTCAGATAGGCCCAGTTATAACGCCGGCCCTGTAAGGGATAAGCCAGCGCGGCAGGCATCTGGGTACGAAAATCCAGCCGGTAGTCCGGCCCACCTGCTTCTAGGAGCAACACCGTCGTGTCCGGATCTTCGGTTAATCGAGCCGCCAGCACATTCCCGGCAGAACCTGCACCAATAATAATATAGTCATAGTTCATGCAGCATGATCCTCCCTTAAGCTGAAAATACAGATTGGAAAGGACTCAGTTCCACCTGAACCGATTTGGTCTGGGTATAGTGCTGTAAGGTCACCAGACCATTTTCACGGCCAACACCGGACTGTTTATAGCCACCAACCGGCATTTCTGCCGGAGATTCGCCCCAGGTATTCAGCCAGCAAATCCCCGCTTCAATCTGATGAATAATACGATGGGCACGGCTTAAATCTGGACTGACCACACCAGCAGCCAGACCATAGGTGGTGGCATTGGCTCTGCGGATTACTTCATCTTCGCTGTCATAACTTAAAATACTCATAACCGGGCCAAAAATTTCTTCCTGAACAATGCACATTTCATCATGACAATCAGTAAATACTGTGGGTTCGACAAAAGCCCCGTGCGCAAATTCAGCTGCCGCTGCGCGCTGCCCGCCTGTTAACAGACGAGCGCCCTGATGTTTGCCCAGCTCAATGTAATGCAATACTTTTTCCATATGGGCAAAGCTGGATAGTGGCCCGAAATTAGTGTTCGGGTCTAAAGGCTGACCCATGCGCACATAGGGAATGCGCTGCAGAATCTTTTCTTCAAAAGCGGCTTTTAATGCAGCAGGAATAAACACCCGGGTTCCATTGGTACACACCTGTCCAGAGCTGTAGAAATTGGCCATCATGGCGATATCGGCAGCCAGATCCAGATTGGCATCTTCACAGATAACTAACGGTGATTTTCCACCAAGTTCCATGGTGACTTCTTTTAAGCTGGACGCCGCCGCCTGTGCCATTACTTTTTTACCGGTACTCACACCGCCGGTAAAGGATACTTTGGCAATCTCCGGATGCTCAGTTAAATAGCTACCCACATCGCCACCACCGGTCACCACATTAAAGACGCCGTCCGGTACTCCGGCTTCACTATAAATTTCGGCCAGTTTTAACGCGGTCAGTGGGGTAATTTCACTGGCTTTAAACACCATGGCATTGCCTGCGGCCAAGGCCGGTGCAGATTTCCATAACGCAATCTGGATTGGATAATTCCAGGCGCCAATACCGGCCACCACACCCAGCGGTTCACGGCGGGTATAAATAAAAGAACTTTCTCTTAATGGAATTTGCTGGCCTTCGAGCGCTGGTAAAATGCTGGCATAATATTCCAGCACATCTGCCCCGGTCACAATATCGACGCTCCGGGTTTCACTTAAAGGCTTGCCACTGTCCAGGCTTTCAATTTCTGCCAGCTCATCATTGCGTGCCCGTAAAATGGCTACGGCCTGATTTAAAATGCGTGAACGCTGCATGGTGGTCATGGCTGCCCAGACTTTTTGTCCCTGTTTGGCAGACTGTACTGCCCGATCAACATCGGCCTGGTTACATGCCTGAATGGTGGCCAACACCTCAGCATTGGCCGGATTAATACTTTGGAATGTTTCAGAGGATGAAGCATCGACAAACTGACCGTGAATATAAGGTCGTTGTGTATTGAATTGCATCAATTGGTTCTCCTCGTAATTTAGTGAATATTGAGTTGCTGACGGATATAGTCGGCACAAATCTGAATAGGTAAATCGGCATCCAGTTCAGTGGTCATTAAGGAACCGCGTAACCAGAAACCGTCAATCAGTGCGGCCAGACCCTGCGCGGCGCGTTCAGCCTGCTCGCGGTCCAGCTGTTTGGCAAACTCATGCTTGATATTGGAATGCAGGCGATAATGGTTGACCTGCTGCAAACGGTGCAAGTCAGGTTGATGCATACTGTTGGCCCAGAATGCCAGCCAGGTTTTCATGGCGGCTTTATCGGTCTGTTCGGCCGAGAAATTGGCACGCACAATCGCAATCAGGCGCTGCTCCGGGGTGTTTTCTGCGGCGTTTAAACTGGCAGAAATGGCATCGCCCAGCTGTTGCAGCAAATAACGCATGGTCGCTTCAATCAGGCCATGCTTGCCCTGAAAATAATGACTGATGATGCCTGTAGACACACCTGCCCGCTGGGCAATCTGGCTGATAGATGCTTCAGCAAAACCCAGTTCATTAATGGCAGATAAGGTGGCATCAATTAGCTGTTGACGACGAATCGGTTGCATACCAACTTTAGGCATAAGATCGACCTGACTAATAAAAATCATGCACAAGGCAAGGTAACATATAAAAAACGTTATTTTAATTGAACGTTCAATTAAAATAAATTATAGTCCCGTCTGCTTCCTGATGTACAGCTCAGTTTGTTTTTCATTTGCAAATGTTTGTAATGAGAGCCATGCCTATAGTCTGGTTAAGCCAAAACACACTGCGCTGTAGATCCGAATTAAAAAATATGGTCACAGATTTATGCAAAAGAAAACTGAACAGACGACCGATAGTCTGAACAAAGTTGTCTTTTTTCTTTCGGCAACACTCATCCTGCTGTTTTCGCTGGTTACGATTTTATTTAATGACCAGGCGAATCAGCTCATTACCCAAATCTTGAACTGGGTCAGCCGGACCTTTAGCTGGTATTACCTGCTGGCGGCCACCTTATATCTGGTCTTTGTACTGTTTATTGCCCTGTCGCGTTATGGCGATATCAAATTAGGTCCCAAACATTCCAAGCCGGAATTTAGCCTGCTGAGCTGGTCGGCAATGCTGTTCTCGGCCGGAATCGGGATTGACCTGATGTTCTTCTCGGTGGCCGAACCGCTGTCTCACTATATGAATCCGCCTGTCGGCGAAGGCCAGACTTTTGAGGCTGCGCGCCAGTCAATGGTCTGGACCCTGTTCCACTATGGATTAACTGGCTGGAGCATGTATGCCTTGGTTGGCGTGGCTTTGGGTTATTTTAGTTATCGTTATAACCTGCCGCTAACCATCCGCTCGGCGCTTTATCCGATTTTTGGCAAGCGTGTTAATGGCTGGATTGGACATAGTGTTGATACCGCGGCCGTTTTGGGCACCATTTTTGGTATTGCCACCACCTGCGGGATTGGTGTGGTTCAGCTCAACTACGGCCTGCATGTACTGTTTGATGTGCCAGAAAACCTGCTGATCCAGTCGGCGCTGATTGCCGTTGCAGTCATTATTACTGCAATTTCAGTGGCTTCTGGGGTAAATAAAGGCCTCCGGATTCTGTCTGAAGTCAATATTTATGTGTCGATTGGTCTGCTGCTTTTTATTCTGGTGATGGGCAATACCGAGTTTTTACTGGCAGCGTTAATCCAGAACTTTGGCGACTATATTAGCCAGTTCCCGCAACTGTCCTTAACCAGTTTTCCGTTTCAGCAACCGAAAGAATGGATGAACAGCTGGACCCTGTTTTTCTGGGCCTGGTGGATTGCCTGGTCGCCATTTGTCGGCCTGTTCCTGGCGCGAATTTCCCGTGGCCGAACCATCCGTGAATTTGTGGCCGGTACCTTAATTATTCCCCTGCTGTTTACCCTGACCTGGCTGTCAATTTTTGGAAATAGCGCCCTGCACAGCGTAATTTTTGATGGCAATACCCAGCTGGCCACCACCGTATTGGCCAATCCGGCACATGGTTTCTATGACCTGCTTGCCCAATATCCGTGGTTCCCATTTCTGGCCGGCGTCGCTACCATTACCGGTTTGCTGTTTTATGTGACTTCTGCCGATTCAGGCGCACTGGTACTGGGGAATTTCACCACCAAATTTAGCAATATTGAACATGATTCGCCGCGCTGGTTAAGTGTCTTCTGGGCACTGGCGATTGGTTTACTGACTTTGGCCATGCTGATGGCCAATGGCGTGACTGCACTGCAAAACACCACCATTATTATGGGGCTGCCTTTTAGCTTTGTGATTTTCTTTGTGATGGCGGGTCTGTACAAGTCATTAAGACTGGAAGATTTCCGTCAGGCCAGTACCAGCATGAATGCGGCACCCGTGGTCGGCAATGTCGACATCTTTAACTGGAAAAAACGCCTCAGCCGGGTAATGCTGCATGCCAATTTATCGCAAACCCAGCAAATGCTGGAAGAGGTCTGTAAACCGGCAATGCAGGCGGTGGCCACAGAATTCATCAACAAAGGCATTCAGGTCGATCTGGCGGAAAAAGCCCTGGATGATGAACCGGAACTGTCACATCTGGATTTAACCATTCAGCTGGATGAAGAAGAAAACTTCGTTTACCAGATCTGGCCAATCCGTTATGACACACCCAACTTCAGTTCACGCGGCAAACGCACCAAGAAATACTATTACCGTCTGGAAACCTATCTGTTTGAAGGCTCGCAAGGCAATGATCTGGTGGGTTATAGCAAGGAACAGGTCATTAACGACATTCTGGATAAATACGAGCGCCATTTGATGTTCTTGCACATCAACCGGATTAGTCCAGGCAAGCGCCCGCTCTTTCCAGACCCAGATCAATAAGGAATCTGTAGGATGTCTGAATCGCTTCACGCCTTTACACTGTTTTTCTCATTATTAAACCCGTTTTTAATGAGTATTTATATGCTCGGCATTATCCGTAATTCCGAGGCCCGAGTGTTTAATCGCGCCCTGATTCAGGGCAGTTTAATCAGCTTTGTGGTGTTTATTATTTTCGCCAAAACCGGTGAAGCCTTTTTTCATGATGTCCTGCATGTCCGTTTTGAATCTTTCCAGATTTTTGGCGGGATTATTTTTCTGGTGATTGGTTATCGCTATGTGTTTGAAGGCGCCGATACCATTGGGGTGATGCGCGGTGCGCCACATCATTTGGCCGGCACCATTGCCATGCCGTTTATGATTGGCCCGGGAACCATCAGCGCCGCGGTCATTACCGGAATTCAGCTAAGCCTGTGGCAACTGGTGCTGGTGATTTTTGTGACGCTATTTCTGACCTGTAGCCTGCTTATTTTAATGAAATATGCGCATGATCATTTGCAGCATAAACATTCCAATTATATTGATTTGTATGTCGATATTGTCGGGCGTCTGGCCGCCTTGCTGATTGGGACCATCGCCATTGATATGATTGTGACCGGTGTCAGCGGAATTATGCAGAGCTAAACGTCCAGTTTAGATGCTCTAAACAAAAACCCTCTTTCAATCTGAAAGAGGGTTTTTTTATTGATATTTAGATGTTTAGCTGTTTAAGAAATCTGCTCCAGCGGCTGGGTATTCCAGACCGGCCACAAAGTTTCCAGTACTTTTTCAAAAGCAGTATTGTCAGTTTGCCACTGCGGATTTTTGTCTTTATCGACAATTAAAGCACGCACGCCTTCAATAAAATCACCTTGCTGCATCCAGACATCCTGTAAATTGCGTTCCAGCTGCATTGACTTTTCCAGCGACAAGTTTTGCCCGACCTGTTGCAGCTTTAAGCTGACCTGTTTGGCCATTACTGGACGCTGCTGCAAAATAGCCAGCATTTTCTGCGCCCATTCCTGATCTGGACCGGTACCTGCCTGAGCCAGACTGTGTTCAATATCGTCTAGCTTTGCATAAGAGAAATGGGTATTGATCTGCTCGATACGCTTTTGCAATTCACTTTCTACCGGATGGGTAATAAAGCTGCTGATGATTTTGCGGATTTCAATCGGGTTGAGTAGCGGCGCTGCAATTAACGCTGCTTCTAATTCGGCGAAGCGCGCACTCGGCACATGATAGTCAATTAAATCTAAATACAAGGCATCGCTGCTGCTGATCTGCTCACCGGTCAGCGCCATATATACACCAACATCATCCAGCCGTGACAGGAAATGGGTGGCACCGACATCGGGGAAAAAGCCAATTGCAGTTTCCGGCATAGCAAAACGGGATTTTTCACTGCTGATCTTGATATGACAGGCTTGCGCCAGACCAAAACCGCCGCCCAGCACATAGCCATCCAGCATCACCATAACGGTTTTTGGAAAATTCCGGATGTTGCTCAACATACGATATTCAGTGGCAAAAAAATCCTGATATTGGGTATTGCCGGCCTGATAACTGTCATACAGATAACGGATATCACCGCCCGCGCAAAAGGCTTTCGGGCTGTTGGAATTGATCAAAATCGCCTGTACCGCAGCATCCTCACGCCATTGCTCCAGTTGTGCCTGAATACCCTGAATCATCGGTAAGGTTAAAGCATTTAAGTGGCTGGTCCGGTCCAGGCTAATCATGCCCAGACCACCCTGCACACAAATGGCTAAATTATTGTCCGTACTCATTTATTTTTCCTATTATGATTTTTATTGATGGCTAAATTGGGCCGGGCGTTTTTCGACAAAGGCCTGCATACCTTCTTTCTGGTCCTGACCGGCAAAAATGGAATGGAAAATACGTCGCTCAAAACGCAAGCCTTCGGCCAGACTGACTTCAAAAGCACGGTTGATGGATTCTTTAATCATCATCACTGCTGGCAGGGATTTTTCGGCAATTTTTTCTGCGGCTTGCAGAGTTTGCTCTAACAATTCCTCTTTGGCAAACACCCGTGCCACCAGTCCACTTTGTTCAGCTTCCTGCGCGCCCATCTGGCGGGCCGTCAGACACATTTCCATGGCTTTGGCCTTACCAATTGCCAGGGTTAAACGCTGGGTACCGCCAATGCCCGGCAATACACCCAAAGTCACTTCAGGCAGGCCAAATTTGGCATTATCAGCACAGTAAATAAAGTCACACATGAGCGCCAGTTCGCAGCCACCGCCCAAGGCATAGCCACTGACTGCGGCAATTAACGGTTTACGGCGCTGGGCGATGCGGTCGGCCAGACTGAAAAAATCATCCAGATAAATTTGTGGAAATGTGAGATCTGCCATTTCTTTAATATCGGCGCCGGCAGCAAAGGCTTTTTCTGAACCGGTGATGACGATACAGCCAATATCCGGGTCTTTTTCCAGCCGGTCCAGCGCCTGATTGACTTCGGCAATCAGCTGATGGTTCAGGGCATTTAAGGCTTTCGGGCGGTTTAAGGTTATCAGTCCAACCCCGTTACGCTGTTCAAGTAAAATTGTTTCCCATTGCATGATCAATCTCCCTGTTCAATTATAAACTACGTGCAATCACCAGACGCTGAATGTCGCTGGTGCCTTCATAAATCTGGCAAATACGCGCATCCCGATAAATACGCTCGATTGGAAAATCTTTTAAATAGCCATAGCCGCCAAAAATCTGTAAGGCTTTGGAACAAACCCGTTCTGCCATTTCTGAGGCAAACAGTTTGGCCATGGAGGCTTCAGTTAAACAGCTTTCACCAGCTTCTTTTTTACGGGCCGCGAAATGCACCAGCTGCCGTGCTGCTTCAATTTCGGTGGCCATGCTGGCCAGCCGGAAAGAAATGGCCTGCTGTTCAAAAATCGGTTTGCCAAAGGCCACACGCTCATGCGCATAGCGGCTGGCTTCTTCTAAAGCGGCGCGCGCCAGACCTACCGCCTGCGCGGCAATCCCGATGCGGCCGCCTTCCAGATTGGCCAGGGCAATTTTTAGGCCTTCACCTTCGGCGCCCAGCCTTAAACTTTCATGAATGCGTACATCGGTTAAGGCAATCTGACAGGTATCAGAAGCATGTAAACCCAGTTTATTTTCCACCCGGATGACCTCATAACCGGGTGTATCGCGTGGCACTAAAAAGGCGCTCATGCCTTTTTTGCCCGCATTCGGGTCGGTTACGGCAAACACGATAATCATGCCGGCGTTGTTGCCCGAGGTAATAAACTGTTTGGCACCATTAATAATATAATGATCGCCATCTTTAACTGCGCGGGTTTTAATGGCGGCAGCATCCGAGCCGGTATGTGGTTCGGTTAAGGCAAAAGCGCCAATCATTTGACCTTGAGCCAGTGGCTTTAAATATTGCTGCTTTTGCTGCTCGGTGCCGAATTTGAGAATGGGCACACAGCCAACTGAGTTATGCACGCTCATAATGGCCGATGTCGCACCATCGGCTGCGGCAACTTCTTCTAGGGCTAGCACATAGGCCAGCGTTCCCGTGCCTGAACCGCCCCATTCTTCCGGAATCAGCATTCCCATAAAGCCCAGTTCACCCATTTGGGCCAAAGCCTCTTTCGGGAAAATGCCTTTTTCATCCCATTCGCCAGCATTCGGTTTAATCTGCTCCTGGGCAAAACTTTTGGCCATGTCCTGAATCAGCTGTTGTTCTTCCGTAAATTGCATACCTGCTTCCCTTAATCTTCTTATTGAGATGTCTTTCTTGATCTGTTGGTGTTTTCGTTTTTTAGCGTTTTATGCAGTTTTGGCCTGCTGTAATTTGCTGATTTCCTGATTACGCAGTAAAAAGCGCTGGATTTTGCCACTTGGGGTTTTCGGCAGTTCAGTCACAAATTCAATCAGGCGTGGATAGGCATGTGCAGACAGACGTTTTTTGACAA
Organism: Acinetobacter sp. AND/436; assembly: GCF_049546925.1. NCBI lineage: Bacteria > Pseudomonadati > Pseudomonadota > Gammaproteobacteria > Moraxellales > Moraxellaceae > Acinetobacter > Acinetobacter sp. AND/436. Next base: position 115,755 of record NZ_JBMXBO010000009.1, on the reverse strand, counting down.
ACTGTCCCAGTTCTTCTTCAAGTTGTTGCGTGGCTTGTACCTGCTGGGCCAGCACCACAAAGGCTTTAATTACTTCGGTACGCTCCGGATCCGGTACACCAATCACGGCGGCTTCAATCACCGCATCATGTTCCAGCAAGGCGCTTTCCACATCAAATGGGCCAACCCGATAGCCTGACGTTGTAATGACATCATCACTACGCCCGACAAAGCTCATGCTGCCATCGGCGTGAATTTCGGCGGTATCGCCAGTTAAGTAATAATCTCCAACAAATGGTGATTTACGGCTTTCTTCATAACCGCCAAACCACATCATTGGTGATTGACGGATATCAATCGCCAGAATGCCCGCAGTATCTGCTGCTAAGGCCTGACCCTGCTCATCAACCACGGCAATGGTATAGCCCGGGCTGGCAAAGCCGGCTGAACCTGAACGCACCGGATGCTCCAAGGCATGATGATTACACACCACCATCCCCACTTCGGTCTGGCCATAATGGTCGTAAATGGGCACATCCAGTACCTGTTCAAACCAGCGGATTACTTCTGGATTTAATGGTTCGCCGGCACTGCTGACCACGCGTAATTTGCCACGTAGCTGTGCCATCTGTGCCTGATCGGCAGCCATCATCATCCGGTACGCCGTCGGGGCACCGGCCAGATTGGTGATGCCATATTGCTGAACAATTTCGCAGACACTTTCGGCATTAAAACCACCTTCATAAAACAGGGTCGAATGCCCCAGTAGCAATGGCCCGATAATGGCATAGTACAGACCATACGCCCAGCCCGGATCTGCAATATTCCAGAACGCATCTTCCGGTTGCAGGCCAATAGCATTTTGCATATAGCCGCCAAATGCAATCAGGGCTTTTAGTGGCACTTTCAGCGGTTTGGCCGGCCCGGTAGTGCCCGAAGTAAACATCAATAAAAATGGATCATCCACTGTCAGCATTTCCAGTTCACAGTGCTCGGCCTGACCCTTCAATACGCTCCAGAAATTGAAATCTTGCGGATAGGTATCGGCCTGGCGCTCTGCATGTACGGTCACAATGTCTGGACAGTTCGCAATATCCACCAATTTATCGCGATTGGCCAAATCGGTGACCACCAGCTTGCTTTGAGCCAGCTGAATACGGTGTTCAATGGCTTTGGGACCAAAGGCGGTAAACAGCGGCTGATACACTGCCCCAATCCGCCAGGTGGCCAAAATGGTAATGATCAGTTCCGGAGTGCGTGGCAATAAGCCAGAAACACGGTCGCCTTTTTGCACACCCTGCGCTTTTAAAAAGTTGGCAAACTGGCTGGCATATTTTTTTAGCTCGGCAAAGCTGTACTGCTCTTTGCGGCCATCTTTACCATGCCAGTACAAGGCAATCGCATCTGAACCGGCGTGGCGGTCGCAGCATTCAAAACAGGCATTAAGTGCCTGCATGGTGCCAGACAGATACTGGCGTGCAACCGTATTGAGATCAAATTCCTGAACCGTTTTTTGATAATTTAACATGTGTACCTCAGCCTGAATTTATCGTTATTACTGACAAGGTGTATGGATGTAGCCTGTCCCTGCTCCATCATGTTGCTATTTTTTTACGCTGTTGGCGTGGTGTAATGATGCATGATGCTGGAGAAATCCAGATGTGCATGACCCTCCTGACACAGTTGCTGATACAGCTGTTGCACCAGACTGCCCAGAACAATCGGATGCTCCGCCTGATGTGCAGCATCAACCGCCAGCCCTAAATCTTTCAGCATCAGTTGTGCGGCAAAACCATCGGTATAGCCACGAGATGCTGGCGCATTGGCACAGATATCTGGCCACGGATTATAAACTTCAGAACTCCAGCAACGCCCAGACGAGCTGTTAATGACTCCGGCCAGCGCTTGCGGATCAATCCCGAGTTTTACCCCCAGCGCCATGCCTTCGGCGACCGCCGTCATGGAAATGCCCAGAATCAGGTTATTACAGATTTTTGCCACCTGCCCGGTGCCAATAGCGCCGCAATGCACCAGATTTTTCCCCATCGCACCCAGTACCGGTTTCACCGCTTCAAAGGTGGCCGCATCCCCCCCGACCATAAAGGTCAAGGTACCTTCTTTGGCGCCTAAGGTTCCACCAGAAACCGGTGCATCGCAGACCTGAATCTGTCGAGCCTGTGCGGCTGCGGCTACGTCCTGAATGGTTTTCGGGTCAATGGTGCTGCTGTCGATACATAAACTACCAGCCGGTAGCACGTTCAGAATGCCCTGTTCACCCAGATACACCGTGCGTACATGCTGGGCGGCGGGTAGCATGGTCACCACCACACTGGCCTGTTGGGCTGCATCTTGCGGACTCTGGCAAACCACGCCACCGGCCTGGGCAAAATGCGCTAAAGCGGTCTCGCTCAAGTCATAGCCAAACACCTGATGGCCGGCTTTGAGTAAGTTCTGTGCCATGGAGCCGCCCATGTTGCCTAAACCAATAAATGCAATTTTCATGGTCATTCTCCTTAACGCAGACTGATGGTGGTATTCACACCGGCGCTTTCCTGATCATCTTCAAACCAGCGGCTGGTGATGGTTTTGGTCTGGGTATAGAACTGCACCGCCTGTTTGCCATACGGGCCTAAATCACCGAGTTTGGAGCCACGGGAACCGGTAAAACTGAAAAATGGTACCGGTACTGGAATTGGAATATTAATACCGACCTGACCAATATCAATCTGGTTCTGGAAAGTACGTGCGGTACTGCCGCTTTGGGTAAATAAGCCCACGCCATTGCCAAACGGATTGGCATTAATCAGCTGAATGGCCTGTTCTAGTGTATCGACATGAATGATGGCCAAGACCGGACCAAAGATTTCTTCTTTGTAAATGCGCATCTCGGTCGTGACCTGGTTAAAAATGGTCGGACCGACAAAATTGCCTTGCTCATAGCCGGCAACCTGCACATCACGGCCATCTAGCAGCAGTTCTGCACCCTGCTCGACACCACTGTTAATCAGGTCAATCACACGGGCTTTGGCACGGGTTGAGATGACCGGTCCGACATCGGTATTCGGTTCATGGCCAGCATTGACCTTTAAGGTTTTGGCTTTATTGACCAGCTCATCAACCCAGTGCTTGCTTTCACCGACCATTACCGCCACAGACAGGGCCATACAGCGCTGACCGGCGGCGCCAAAGGCTGCACCAACCAAGGCATTTAAGGTCTGTTCTTTATTGGCATCCGGCATCACCACCACATGGTTTTTGGCGCCCATCATCGACTGTACCCGTTTGCCATGCTGACCTGCCAGGTTATACACATGGGTACCCACCGCCGTAGAACCGACAAAGGAAATGGCCTTGATATCAGAATGCGTACACAGCAGATCGACCACTTCTTTACCGCCATGCACCACATTCAGCACTCCGGCAGGAACACCGGCCTGCATCGCCAGCTCGACCAGCATCATGGTTGATAGCGGATCCTGCTCCGACGGCTTTAAGACAAAAGTATTGCCGCAGACAATGGCCATTGGGAACATCCACAACGGAATCATCGCAGGGAAATTAAACGGGGTAATTCCGGCACAGACACCTAAGGGTTGCTGCATGGTATAGGTATCTACCCCGCGCGCCACGCCTTCAATATACTCACCCATTTGCAGCGAACCGACCGAGCAGGCATGTTCCACCACTTCCAGGCCACGCTGAATATCACCTTCGGCATCTGCTAATGTTTTGCCCTGTTCAGCGGTCAGGACTTGTGCAATACTTTTTAAGTTGTGACGGATCAGCTCCTGCAGTTTCAGCATAATCCGCATACGGGCCTGAATAGGTGTTTCACGCCAGCTGGCAAAAGCCTGTTGGGCTGCGGCAATGGCGGCATTTACTTCTTCTGCGGTGGCAAACGGCACCTGACCCAGAACTTCCTGAGTGGCAGGATTGACAATATCCTGCCAATGGCTGGTGGTGGAGTCGATAAATTCACCATTAATCAGCAGTTTTGCCGTGGTGATGCCGGTATTCGAATGGGGATGATGAATCGCGTTCATGGTCGCTCCGTGCTGGTTTGTTATTGTCGTTTTATCTGCCTTTACTGGCTGTTTTTAACGTATTATTTTTTACGCTGTTTCAGCAGACTAACAAAGAATACTTTTGGCACCAATAGAGATTGGCGCACGACGGTTGTGCAAATTTGCACAGAGATTTAACAGGATGTTAAACATAAAATGAAAGTTGATTGGGATCACTTACGCTTTTTTCTGGTCTTGGCCCGGGCCAAAACCCTCACCAATGCTGCGCGCCTGATGGAAGTGGAACACAGCACCGTGGCACGGCGCATTCAGGCGCTGGAAAACACCTTGGGTACCCAGCTGTTTAAACGTGAAGCCAAAGGCTATGAACTGACCGCGGAAGGTCTGGCGCTGGTGCCCCGTGTCGAACAGATGGAACAGTCGTTTATCCAGATTGATAAACGCCATGACCCTTTACAGGGCCGGGTACGCATTGGTGCGCCGGAAGGTTTCGGGACGGCGTTTCTGGCCCGGCTGCTGGCGGAGTTTTCACAGCATTATCCCTCGCTGACTATTGACCTGATTCCGGTGCCAAAAACCATCAAACTTTCACATCGTGAAGCCGATATTGTCATTTCAATTGACCGGCCTAAATCCGGGCCTTACATCATTACCCGGCTCTCAAATTACTGTTTAAAACTGTACGGCAGTCAAAGCTATTTACAGCAAAATCCACCAATTAGACAGCTAGAAGATCTGAAACAGCACCGATTTGTCGATTATATTGATGATCTGGTGTATAGCTCGGCGCTGTATTCGCTGGAACGTTTGCCGCTGCAAGTGACAGCCTGTTTTCGCAGTAACAGTATTCTGGCCCAGCAGATTGCGGTCAGTACCGGCGCCGGACTGGCAATTTTGCCGCGATTTCTGGTGCATGATAAACCCGATCTGCAAGAAGTTCTGGGCGATCAGGTCAGTTTTACCCATACCTTCTGGATGTTGACCCTAGTTGATTTACAGCATGAGCCGAAAATCAAACTGGTCTGGGATTTCCTGCGCAAACAGGCCGATGTGCAGCAGGCCCTGTTAATGGGCACTTAAAATCCTTTGCAGTATCTGGAGATTGACACATGCCGATACAGCAACTGAACGTATCACAACACTTAGCGCCCATTACGCTTGCTAAATTAACAGCCGATGAACCGAATAATATGAACCATTCAGGAAAATGATATGAAGATTCTCATCGTGCTGACCTCTCATGACCGTCTGGGTGATACAGGCAAACAGACCGGTTTCTGGCTGGAAGAACTGGCCGCCCCTTATTATGCTTTTGTTGATGCTGGCGCCGAGGTGACCTTGGCCTCTCCTAAAGGTGGTCAACCGCCTCTTGATCCGAAAAGTAATGAACCCGATGCTCAGACCAAAGCCACCGAGCGTTTTAAGGCGGATACCGCCGCCATGCAAGATCTGGCGCAGACACACAAACTCAGTGAGGTGTCGATTGCCGATTTTGATGCCGTGTTTTATCCGGGCGGTCATGGACCCTTATGGGATTTGGCCGAAGACCCGGACTCCATCTCTTTGATTGAACAAACATTGCAAGCAAATAAACCGGTGGCGTTGGTCTGTCATGCGCCGGGAGTATTACGTCATGTCAAAGCACAGGATGGCCAACCGCTGGTCAAAGGCAAGACTGTAACCGGTTTTAGCAATACAGAAGAAGATGCGGTTGGGCTGACCAATGTTGTGCCCTTTTTAGTTGAAGATATGCTGAAAGAACACGGCGGACAATATTCAAAAGCTGAGGACTGGCAGGTGCATGTACAGCAAGATGGTTTGCTGATTACCGGACAGAATCCGGCATCCTCAGAGGCGACCGCAGAAGCATTATTGAAATTCTCGAAATAAGCATAGTCATCGACGTCATCGCTTTTTGTGCTTAATAGAAAACTCCTGAATGGATTATTCAGGAGTTTTTAAATTGTTCGGATTGAACAACTCTTGAAGAATGATGCCCACCGGTTCAAGCCAGCTGATGTCTAAACACTAAACATCAACGCCAAAGACAACAGCAAGCATAAAAATAACATAGCTGAAACCGCCTGCCAAAATCTAACAGGATTTTTATCCAGCAAGGAAGACTGAACCGGCTTTAAAAAATACCGGTTAGGATGCTTAAGATCATACAGAAATTCCGACAATACCTCATAGCGTTCATTTGGCATCAGGGCCAAGGCCTTATGCAAGGCTCCATCAATCCACACCGGAATATCTGGCCGATATTCTAAAATTGAATGATAACGCACCGTTTTTAGCTGTTTAAGCGTCTGACAACGCGCCAGTTCGGTGCCATAGGGTAACTGTTTGCTAAGTACATAATACAGTACCACGGCCAGTGAAAACTGGTCTGAACGGGTGGAAACCGGCCGCGAGCAAAAATATTCCGGCGCCATAAAGGCCAAGGTGCCCAAAGCCGCGGCATGTTGCGGCTGTGATTCGGAAATCCCCTTGACCAGGGTTGCACCAAAATCAATCAGTTTTAGCTCTAGCTGTGCATTCAGCATGATATTTTCAGGGCGAATATCCTGATGCAGCATGTCCAGCCGGTGAAAAGCCTGCAAACCTTTAATGATCTGTTCCGTAATCTGGATGGCGGTTTCAAGCGCAATCGGCTGGCGCTGCTGATGCAGCCAGGTATTTAAGGTCTGGCCAGATAAATATTCATAGGTTTGAAAATAATAAGATTTACTGCGCTGATGCGGATAGGCCGCTAAAACTTGTGGATGCTGAATCCGTTTCGCCACCCACTCTTCCAGCAAAAAACGCTCCAGTGCCTGCGCATCCTGGGTTAAATCCAGTGACGGAATTTTAATGACCAGTTGTTGCTGCCACGTTTCATCCCAAGCCAGATATAAACGGCTACGATGGTTCTGGTGCAGTACATTTTGAATCCGGTAGCCTTCAAACTGCTGACCTATGCTTAAATCCGGGGCCAGACTTAGCTGGTTGTGACTTGGCTGAAATTGTGACTGGGCCTGTTGTGGCAGCTGCTGTACCTGCACAATTTGCAGGGTTAAATTGTCAGGACTGCCCTGTGCATCAGCCAGATGGACCAGCATTTCTGCTACCTGGTCAAGATCTAAAGTTTCGGGGCTGTGAAGTGCCTCTATAATTTGGCTGTCCGACAGATATTCATATACACCATCGGTCATCAACAGGAAAATATCATTCTGTGCCAACGGCAGACTCAAATAATCCACCTCTACTTTCTGCGCCACGCCCAAAGCCCGGCTTAAATAGCTTTCCCGGGAAGATAACCAGACCCGATGATCGACACTGAGCTGTTCCAGCTGTTGCTCACGCAAGCGGTAAATACGGGCATCACCAATATGAAACAGATGTACAGTTTCATGTTTGAATACCAGCGCGCTAAAAGTGCAGACATAGCCGCGGTCTTTATCGACACGGCTCTGACTTTGCTGGGTCTGGGCATAGAGCCAGGAATTGGTGGCACGAATCACCCGGTCGACCGAAGTTTTGACGCTCCAGGAATCGGGCGTCGAAAAGTAATCGGCCAGAAAACTGGACACTGTGGTTTCACTGGCGATATGACTGACATTGCTGCTGCTAATGCCATCGGCAATGGCGCAGGCAATGCCCTTTTGCTGTGCCAGATAGCCCTCCGGAACAGCCGCGCCGTGAAAATCCTGATTGCTCTCTTTGCGGCCGGCAGCACTATATTGCCCAAGCCGAATTTGAAGTGAAGTCTGGTGTGAAGATGGCAAAGTGGACATGCGCTGATCTCAACTGGCTGGAATCTTCCCTGATTCCTGAACTCATCCTGTGGGCTTAAAACTTAGAACTCACGTTTTGGTGCAGTGCGGACATGCGTGGTGTAGAGTGCAAGACCAGTTAAAGCCAAACCACCCACCAAATTACCCAGCGCTACCGGTAACTCATTCCAGATAAAGTAGTCCATCACCGAGAAATCGCCGCCCATCATCATCGCGAACGGGAACAGGAACATATTCACCACCGAGTGTTCAAAGCCCATGGCAAAGAACAGCATGATCGGCATCCACATCGCAATAAACTTGCCACTAACGGTGGTCGACATCATCGCGCCAATCACGCCAAGCGACACCATCCAGTTACACAACATGCCGCGAATAAAAATCGTGATCCAGCCAGCTACGCCATATTCTTTGTAGCCTAGCGTCCGGTCTTCACCAATATGTGCAATCGCCAGACCGACCTTGTTTGGTTCGGTCGAAAAGCCGTAGGTATAGACCGCTGCCATCATCACCGCCACAATCAGCGCACCAGTGAAGTTACCGACAAAGACCACGCCCCAGTTTTTCAGGATTCTGGCCCAGGTCACGCCCGGACGTTTATCCAGCCAGGCCAATGGCGTCAGGACAAATACCCCGGTCAGCAGGTCATAGCCCAGCAGATACAGCATACAAAAGCCGACCGGGAATAATAATGCACCAATTAAAGGCACGCCGGTTTGCACTGCAATGGTGACCGCAAAAACCGCTGCCAGCGCCAGAATAGCCCCGGCCATGGTGGCGCGGATCAGCACATCACGGTTTGCCATATGTAGTTTCGATTCACCGGCATCCACAACTTTGGTTGCAAATTCGGAAGGTGCAAGATAAGCCATTGCGAGTACCCCTCAACGATTGAAATTTAGCGGTGGGATGATTTGCAAATAAAAAGCGCCCAAGACGACTTTCACGTCTTAGGCGCCATTGCCTGAATCATCCAGCATGTTTTAAAAATTTATGGCGTCGTTGCCATCAGTTCAGTGGAGATACAGCAAGGAACGTACCAACTTTGTGTGAAAGATAAATTTACGCCATGGTCAGATTCAAGATCTGAGCTGATTTTAAGCTGGCATACATTGTGCTTTTCCCTTCTCAGTGTTTTAGCCATAAGCAGTTGAGGAAATAGATATGATTAGCCACCGCCAACAAGTAACAGACATGATTTTATCTGCCAAGGTACTGAACAATATTCAGTGGTCCAGTGTGGCGCAGGAAATTGGTTTATCCAAAGAATGGGTGACGGCAGCCTGTTTGGGGCAAATGGCCTTGAATAAGGAACAGGCCGAAAAAATTGGTCAGATATTTAACCTGAGTGATGAAGCCGTGGCCTGGCTACAGATTGTGCCGTATAAAGGCTCCCTGCCGACCAGCGTTCCGACCGATCCTTTAATTTACCGCTGGTATGAAGTGGTAAATGTCTATGGTTCTACCATTAAAGAGCTGATTCATGAAGAATTTGGCGACGGGATTATGAGCGCAATTGATTTTAGTATGGATATTCAACGGGAAAGCCATGAAAATGGCGACCGGGTAAATGTGGTGCTATCCGGGAAATTTTTGCCCTATAAATCCTATTAAGATGAGTTTGTGTTGAGCTTAAAACTCTAAGCAATCACAAAAATCTGCGCTTACCTTATTCATAAAGGTGATCAAGTAAAGATCAAAACCACATTCATTCCCCCATAAAAATAGGCTTAATCTTCCCGGACAAAAACGATTGCTGTTTTATCCGGTCAGATTAAGCCTATGTTTTTTAGCAAGCTGTACTAGTCCGAGGTAAAGCGTCCATAACGGTCGCGTTTACGCGTGCTGGAAGATGAGCTGCGGCCACGGCGATCGTCATCATCATCGTCGCGGTTGCGACCACGGCGATTGTCATCGTTTATATGACTTCTGGCGCCGGCACGGCGTGCTTCTTCTGACGTAAACTCATGCGCATTGCCGCTGGCATGGGCTGCGCGCCCACCACCACTGGCAATTTCTCTTTGTTCATCTGGATCCATACTCGCAAATCCACGATTTGAAGTACCCTCATTACGTGTATTGGCCATGATTCACCCTTCCTGTTATTTATTTTGATTGTCTATGTTGCGACTCTTTTAAGATAAGAGTGAAAATTAAAATAAACAGCTAGGCTTTGTTTCAGATCATTGGAATGTAGCAGGTCTTTTTTATTTTAAAAAATTAACAGGCTGTATTTAAAATAGTAAAATTTTATTCCTTTAAATATCTTTTTAAATTTTTTACTATTTTTATATTTCAGCTGTTTTTATTTACAAAATTAAATAATAGACGCGTTAAGATGAGGTAGTTTATTTTTCTAAAAATAAAAAATATTTAAATAGATTCTATAAATTTTAAATATATTCTCTAGTCCCTTGATTTCACTTTTTATTGTCTTAGTTATTGCTGCTTAAATATAAAAAAAGCCAGTCAGTGAGCGCTGACTGGCAAAAAAGGAAGACACAGATAAGTAAGTGAATGTCCGATTTAGTCGACCTGGGTAAAGCGATTTAAGACAGCAATCGACAGCAGCAATAAGGCCACCAGCGCAAAGACGGTGCTCAGGCCAATGGCTTCACTTAGGAAACCGACCAGCGCCGGGCCACTTAATGAACCGCTATAGGCAATGGTCGATACCAGCGATAAAGCAGCCGCTTTAGGCATAATATTCTGACGTCCGACACGAGAGAACATCACTGGTACAATATTGGAACAACCAAAACCGAGTAAAGCATAGCCCAGCAGGACCACCGCCCAGTGCGGCGCCATCACAATAATGCCTAGACCCAAGGCCGCACACAGCGCGCTATAGGTGATGATGTTTTTCTCGCCCCACATTCTTAGTAAGCGACGTCCAGAAAAACGGCCGATGGTCATGGTAATGGCAAAGAAGGTATAGGCCAGACCGGCAAAAGAAGCGTCCATCCCAAAGTTGCTGACCAGATAAATCCCGCTCCAGTCCATTGCTGAGCCTTCTGATAAAAAGGCAATAAAACAGACCAAACCAATTAACAGAATCATCGGGCTTGGGCGAAATTTCTGCTTCGCTGATGGTGCGGTGTCTTCTGGGGCTGTGTCTGATTTTTTCTCAATTTCAGACAGGCTGTTGGGAACGGCCAGAATGGCAATAAAGGCCAGCACCGCGCTCATGATTAAAGCGCTCATTAGCGGTGAAACACCCAATGACAGCAGCACAGTCACAGTCAGCACACCAAGTAAACCGCCCAGACTGCACATACCATGGAAGCTGGACATCATATTTTTCAGGCTGTTCTTTTCAACAATCACCGCCTGTAAATTAATGGCCACACCAAATGCACCCACCGCGGTCCCAAAGATAAACAGCACAATTGCCATGCTTAAGGCAGTACCAAATACCGTCAGTAACGGCAAAATGATCATCGCTGCAACCAGCGCAATCCCGATTAAAATACGGCAGCCAATACGCTGGATTAACAGACCGGCCGCAGGCATGGCCAGCATCGATCCAATCCCCATACAGAGTAGCAACAGGCCAAAGTCTGCATGGTTTAAAGAAAGACGTTGTTGTGCAAATGGAATGAGCGGTGCCCAAGATGCCGTACTTAAACCCAGACCAAAAAAGCTGAGTTTGGTTGCCAGACCTTGTGCATTGAGCTGGGCAGATGCATCGACGACTGTGGTTTTGGAAAACAACATGTATGTGCCACCTTCTAAAAACAGGGCATCCCATTCCAAAAAATTGTCCATAGAAAAACCCCTGCACACTTATAGGAAAATCTATAAACTTGCAGGGGCTTTTGTTGGCGGAATTATACACAATTCACAGCACTGTACAGCCCTTTTTTGTCTATTTTACAAACAATTTTGTAATGACAAAAAGTACTTCATTTTTATCGTTTTTTTGAAAAATTCCAGCTGCAATATTTTTATATAATCATTTAAAAACAAATGCTTAATAGGTTGATTGTTTTATTCAATCAGTTTAATGAGTTTTAGTGATTGCCTGAAAATTGGCTTACATACAGATACACAGCCCTGCCCTTTCAGTTTTGATTATTCCGACCGCTCAACCAGCTAGCTGTTTCAGGATTAAGCGTTTAAACCAATAAGTAGCTAGAGATCTTCTGTAGTTTATAATTTTTATTTAAAAATAATAAAATGAGATTTATAAATATATGATTTTTGATTATCTCAACTCATCTATTTCAATATAACAATAGCTTTAATTATTTAAATTTAGCCTCAATCATTTAGATATTTCATAATGTGTAATATATATCTGCATGTAGTGAATTGTTATACTCTATGGCGGAGTTGTTTCGATTTTAAATAAAGCTATTTTTATCTCTTTGAGGCGTTTAAATTAAATAGAGATATTTATTTCATCTGAATTGGAGTAATAAAAATGGCTGATATTAATTTAAATAACATTCAGAAACATAGCGAAGTTATTGCCTCATGCGGCACCCATGTCGGTACGGTCGATCATCTGGAAGGCAGCGATAAAATCAAACTGACCAAGCAGGATTCTGGCGATGGGATGCACCATTACATTCCGATCTCTTGGGTGGAAGAAATTCGTGGCAACCAGATTATCCTGAACAAGAATTCTGAAGAAGTCACCCGTCAGTGGGAAGCGGTATAACTTCTAAAAAGCACGATCTGCCCAGACTCGTGCTTTTTTATCGCTAACGATTTCATCTGATTGAGCAAAACAATAAATCGACCCTAAAATTTGGAGAACTCCATGAATCATTATCCTGACAGCCCATCTCCGAAAGAGAAACAGGAGCATCAGCCCGGTGTGCAATATAAAATGACGCCCGAACCTGAAATTATTAAAAGCAATTATCAGGGCAGTCAAAAACTCAAAGACAAGGTAGCTTTAATTACCGGCGGTGATAGCGGCATCGGCCGATCTGTGGCGGTGCTGTTTGCCCGCGAAGGTGCCAATATTATTATTCCCTATTTAGAAGAAGATCAGGATGCGCAAGACACCAAGCGACTGGTTGAGCAGGAAGGTCGTCAATGTCTGCTGATTCAGTGTGACCTGCGCCAACATGCGGCAGTGCAGCAGATGGTCGATCTGGCTTTGCAGCAGTTTCCGCATATTAATATTCTGGTCAATAATGCTGCTGTGCAATATCCACAAAAAACCATTGAAGATATTAATCCCGAACAGCTGCATAAAACCTTTGAAACCAACCTCTACCCGCTGTTTTATGTGACCCAGTTACTCATTCCTCAAATGCAGCCCGGTGACAGTATTATCAATACCACCAGTATCACCAGCTATCAGGGCCATAATGAGCTCATTGATTATGCCAGTACCAAAGGGGCTATTACTGCCTTTACCCGTAGCCTGTCGACCAACCTGCTAAAAAATAAAACCGGGATTCGGGTGAATGGTGTCGCACCCGGCCCAATCTGGACGCCGTTAATTCCAAGCAGTTTTGATGAAGAACAGCTAAAAGGTTTTGGTGAAGATACCCCCATGGGCCGTATGGGTCAGCCAAGTGAAGTTGCGCCAGCTTATCTGTTTTTAGCCTCCGATGAAGCCAGCTATATTTCCGGTCAGGTGATTCATGTCAATGGCGGTACCATTGTCAATGGTTAACAGCATTTAAAGGCACACAAGCAATGTAGATAATATTTTGAGTTTTATTGAAACATGCAGATCTATACAGGAGTGAAACTGATGTCTAGAGGTGATAAGTCGGCCTATACCGACAAGCAGAAACGTCAGGCCCGCCATATTATTGAATCGGAAAAAGAGCGAGGCCATTCCGAAGAAGAAGCAGAACGCATTGGCTGGTCTACCGTCAATAAACAGGATGGCGGCGGTAAAAAGAAATCCCACTAAATGCCCTTCTGTTCTGCTGGAACCCTTTTAAACTTCTATAAAAATGCCAATCCTTAGGATTGGCATTTTGTTAGGTGATGACAAGTAGTCATCAAATTTTATTGAATCTGCTGCAGTGCTTGCGGGAATAAAAACTGGGTCAGTTGACGCGTGGCCCATAAACCAGTGGGATTATGATGCTGATGCGGCGCCAAGTAAGGCAATAGCAGATTGATTTTTTCTTCCGCGCTACGCGCCAGTTTTAATTGCTGCTGCAAGGCCTGCTGTTCGCTTGAATTGAAATAATCGACAATATAATCATCGACCTGCTGCACCGGGGTTACTGCCTTAAACGGCGCACGGCGTTCAGTATAGGCTTGGGCAATCCAGTCATAAATAATCTGCTGTTCAGCGACTGAAAATACACCGAACATTTTGCCTTCTTCATTGTGAATCAGCTGCCAGAAGCGGCTTTCACTCGGATGCTGGCCGCGTTTAATCCACTGTTTATCCTGTAATACCTGAAGGAACTCGATCACTTTCTGGTCATTGCTGAGCCATTCATTCACCGATGCCTGGGCAAAGCGGCAACGGTTATTATGAATCAACTTGCCGACCACAGCTTTTTTCTTGAAAATCTTTTCAATCAGCGGGGTTAAATCACTGTTTTTAATAATTTCCGTAGAGCCTAGGCCAACATCATTCAGGGCATAGCCACGTTTCAGTTTTTCAATAAACTCTGTTTTATTGGCGGCCTGACTATAAGCATATTCCAGCGCAGCGACTGAACGATGCGCGTGACCATTGTCCAGGTTATCAATGGTAATGTGCACATTAAAATACTGATGATCCAGCCCCAGCTCGGCCAGTTCATAATTACTGATCAGCAAATGCAACGGCAACTGTTCATAGCCTAAATTAAAACCAATCACTTCCGGCAGATATTGCTGCGGCGCATAGGCCAGCGCCAGTTGCACCACGGGCTGATAATAGTATTCATCTTCCAGTCCTTCGACCAGATCTTGCAGATTCAGACTGCTGAGCAATTGCTGATACATCGACACGTGATTGGCTTTGGCTGAACCGAGGCCCAGCTCTTCCAGATAAATCATGATCAGATGCTGAAAATTCGGATCAGACCAATGTTTTAAGGTGCTATACAGCCAGGAACCATCGACATATTTTACTGGCGCGACTTTCACCAGAAAGTCATAGGCTGCTGCTACATGCTGAAAGTATTCACGCTGACCACCAGCCTGACGCCGGCTTAAATACTGCTGATAGCGTTCACAATTCTGCATATTCTGCTGAAAAAGCCAGTCTTTGATCTGGACTGGCTCATCGGGTAAAGGAATAGATGGGGGATCTATCTGGTGAAGCTCGCGCTGTAAAAGCTGGGCCGAAAGCTTTTCTTTTTCTGGTGCTGGCGTGCTTTCATCCAGAAAGAAATGAAACAGCTCCCGATAGCTTTTTTGTCGTTCGAGTTTTAAGGGGCGATAACTGTTCTGAGAGACAACTGACATCTTGTTATTTTCCATTATTTTTCACTCAAACCAGCTTAGGAGATTCGCCAAAATCACCATAGTTCAGTTTTGTTAAACCACGTTAACTTGCCAGCTGCTCAAAAATAAAGCGCAGAGATATCAGAAATTTATAAAGATAATTCAGTTACATAATCGGCAAGACCGGGCGTTTTTTCTGTAAAAATAGCTCATGCTCCTGTAGCGCTGTTGCACTCAAGTTTGAGTCTTGAGTAAAAAATGCAGCAGTTATGCAAAATAAAAAAGACCAAAAGACATCTTATCTTCTGGTCTTATAAAAGCTGGCTAAAATCTGCTGTTACTGGAATTTGGCTTTCAGCTGGGCCAGACAGGTACGAATCAGGTGACCGCCCTGCCCGATTTTGTCCTGCCAGTGATTTGGCACCGAACACTTGGCCAGACGCACCCAGACACTGGAAAACTGCTGGATAAAATTGGCTTCATTATAATGAATACCATATTCTGCACACAGCGCTTTAATTTTTGGCGCTACTTCGGCATAACGGTTGGCCGGCATATCCGGAAATAAATGGTGCTCAATCTGATGGCTTAAATTTCCACTTAAAATATGCAGCCACTGGGTGCCACTAAAATTACTCGAACCGCGAATCTGGCGGATATACCATTCAGCCCGGCTTTCATTTTCGGTGTTGTCGGCTTCAAAATTTTCCGCATCTTCAGTGAAATGGCCGTTAAAGATCACCGCGGATGCCCACAGGCTGCGAATCACATTGGCGACAGCATTGCCGGCAAAAACCGGAATGGCATTTGGCCCGGCAAGCAGCGGGAAAAAGACATAATCTTTGACCACCTGACGGCGCATTTTCTTTCTTAAACCGGCCGCTTCATCCCAGACCTGTTTCCAGGTTTTGGTTTTATAAACCAGTACATCTTCTAAATGCAGACGTTGCAGCCCCACATACCATTCAAAAAATACCATCAGCTGAATGGCCAGCGGAATATTCATCAGAAAACGCGGTTCCCATTTTTGCGCTTCGCTAACCCGTAGCAAGCCATAGCCGACATCGTGGTCTTTGTCGACAATATTGGTATAGGTGTGATGAATATAGTTATGGGTATATTTCCAGTCGTCTCCGGTGGCAATGGTGTCCCAGTCATAACTGGCACCGTTCAGGGTCGGATCATTCATCCAGTCAAACTGGCCATGCATGACGTTATGACCCAGCTCCATATTTTCAACAATTTTGGATAATCCTAGTAAACCAGTCCCCAATAACCATACTGGCGGAATCCAGCCGCCAAACATCAGCATCCCACGTGAGGCAATTTCACTATAGCGGACAAAATTACGGATTTTATAAATATACTGGGCATCTTTCTCGCCCAGATCGTCCATGACTTCACGGCGGATGGCTTCCACTTTGGCACCAAATTCCTGAATCTGAGCCTCGGTTAAATATTTTGACTTGCTGTTCGGATGTAACGCGGCAGGCATATTCATGTGATGTTCCCTCCAGATTATAAGTTAATCACGACAGGACTGATTGCCTGCGTCACACAAAGTTTGATTTGGGTATTATGGTTATGGTCAATTTCACCGGTCAGCAGATTACGCACGCTGCCGCTGACTTTGGTACAGGAACAGGTATTGCAAATACCCATGCGACAGCCATGGGCCGGTCTTAACCCGGCGGCTTCGGCACTGTCCAGCAAATTGCTGTTGGCCTGAAAATCCTGCTGCGAGCGCAAGAACTGCACCGGCTGCGCCTCCAGAGTTTCATCTGCGGTCATTTGAAAATACTCGGAATGAAACTGCTCGCTTAAATCCAGCTGCTGACAAATCTGCTGGGCGGCCTGCATCATCGAGGCTGAACCACAAGCATAAATATGTCGCTCACCCAGTTGCTCGACCGTGTTTTGCAGTAAGCTCAAAGACAGATGCTGATGCTGTTCTACAGTATTAAAATGATGATATTTAAAATGCGGATACATCAGCGCCAGGGTTTTAATTTCGGCATGGAAGGCATCATCCCGGGTGAAATACAGCAGGTCTATCGGCTGGGTCGAGCTGACCACGGCTTTTTGTAATAAGGAATAAATGGCGGTAATCCCACTGCCCGATGCAATAAAACATAAAGATGGAACTTGTGCCGGCAGCACAAAATTGCCCTGCGGCTGGGACAGCTCCACCACGGCCCCTGCCGGTAACCGGGTCAAGGCATTGGACATTTTGCCTTGCCGTTTGATGGCCAGAATCACATCGCCGTTATCGAGCAAAGTGACAATGGAATAGCTGCGCTGCTGGCGGACCCCATTCATCGCCAGCGTGATCAGAATACTTTGTCCGGCCTGAAAACGCTGTGCCTGAAAATTCTGGTTGGGACGTAAATGAATTTTATAAAAGTCTGGACTTAATGCCTGAATTTCAACAACGCAGGCTTTGACTTTTTTCAATGCCCAGACTGGATTTATTTTTTCTGCAATAAAATCAATAAAATCTTCTCGAATCCACTCGGGTTTATACTCTACAGAAGTGCTCATAGCGGCCTCATGATTTTTTCAGTGAACGGATGTTCTTTTTTTAATGTTCATGCCCACTATATAGATTCATGATCTCGATTCCATGTGAATGCAGGACAAAACTTGTCTTTTCCTTATGTTTTAGCTGGTTTTGTCTGACAAGATTCTGCACTTTTTCGGTCCCGACTTCGATGGGAGAAGTTTTATTGTTCTGATTTGCTTTTGTGCAGGCGCAGGATTTTTCATGAAAATGTCGTATGCTTTTGTCAGACTCGGTGAAAATGCCTGATATTTTTGCTGTAATTGTCCCCCACATTAGACTTAAGTCCAAAAAAGTCTAAAAACAAAAAAGCCAGAAGTGTCCTTCTGGCTTTTTTAATCTATAGCGTGTAATTAGAAGTTATAGATGGCCACCATATTAATACGGTTGTCTTCGCCTGTACGACCGCTAACTGGTTGATCGTCTTCATCTAAAACAGGACCATAGGCTTTACGTTCACCATAGACATATTCTAGACCGAAGCTAAGTGGTTTACGTGGGCTATAGAATATATTGGCCCATGCCTGCCAAAGATCTTTATTCGCAGCACTCTTGTTACTTAAAGCATTAATGTAATCTTGATCATCATCAAAGCTCATATAGCCATAACCCACTGTGCCGCGCAGTTTTTCATTAAACTTCTGGGTCAGACCGACAGTAATCGAATCAAACTCGCTTTGCTCCAGACCATTCGCCCCCTGGATGGCGCCGGTATTGGCAAAAGACACAAAACTGCTATCACCCTTCACATGGTAGTAGTCTGCTTTTAAAGTCGTGCTTGGGGTCACATCATATTTAGCGCCCAAGCCCACACCCCACGCCATTTCTTCATCAGAATTGATGCGTTTTTCATGGCCCATGGCACGTGCGCTCACGCTCATGTTATCGGCGAACTGATGATTTAAGCGCGCAGTTAAAGCCGGTAAACGCTGGGTGATGCTGTTATCTTTTGGGTCTTCAGCAGCCACCACCAGATTGGTTTGCGGGCTGAATTTCGCGGTATAACGCACTTGCGGGGTACGTTTAACTGCGCCACCGGCATAGGCCAAAGCATCGACTGTTTCCGGCATATAATCCGGTACCGCAAAGTTAGACCAGGTTTGACCAATTAACCAGTTGCCATAATTTAAGTAAGCATGACGAATACGTAAGTTATCAAAATTTGAACCGCCCAAGAAGTCGACTTCAATTTTACCTTTTACGTCTTGATCACCCACAGGGCTTTTGAAATCCAAACCTAAACGTGTAGCAGAAAGCGTTGATCTTAAACGATCACTACTTTCATTATTGCCTTCTAACGCTACGGCATTAATATGGTTATATGGCAAATCTCGGCTACTGCCCTCAACCTGATAAGAACCATCCATACGGACGTTTCCATACAGGTTAAATTCAGCATTACCCAGCGTCATACCCAAGCCGCGCTTTTCAGTGCTGGCTTTTTGTGCAACAGGTGGTTGTACCGCAGTATTGGCAAGTTGGTTTAAATTCGCTTGAACCGTTTGATTTTGTTGAGCATATTGATGAACAAGTGCTTTCAGTTGTTGCACTTCCTGACGAAGCTGCTCAACTTCCTGGCTGCTTTGCGCATTGGCCATTACACTCATTGTTAAACCGACAGCAATTACTAAAGGTTTGATCATCATTGTTTTCATGGGCACACTTATCCTGTGACTATCCGTTTTTGTCGTTCCTGACAAAGTTTCATTGTTTTAAAGTTTGGCTAGCCTGAAGAACTCAAGCTAGCGGTTTGCTCAGAGATTAATGTGCAGAGCTTTTGACTGCTTTGACATTGCTGTTGGCGAAGCTTTCCTGCTTGGCTTTGGCACCATCTACCGAGACTTTCAGATTTACCATAAAGATCGCTACGGCTGCAATTAGACCAGGGATGGCAATCATCATGAAATTCATCTGGTGTGGCAGGTTTAAAGTCAGCAGTGCACCAGTCAGCACAGGCCCGACAATCGCGCCGATCCGGCCAATTCCAGAGGCCCAACCCATACCGGTTGAACGTACTGTAGTCGGGTAAAACTGTGCGACGAAAGTATATAGTAAAATTTGGGATCCAATGGTGGCTGCACCGGCAATGGCAATTAAGGTATACAGTACTGGCTGTGGACTGTTAAAGCCAAGCAGGATTAGCGCAATTGCCCCCACGGTGAACATAATGGTCAATACCGGTTTCAGATGGAAACGATCTGACAAGGCACCGCCACCAATTGCACCGACCATACCGCCAATATTCAGCGCGAACAGGAACAGCATACTTGCACCGAGTGAATAACCGGCCTGAATCATCAGTTTTGGTAACCAGCTGCCCAATGCATAGACCATTAACAGACACATGAAGAACGCAACCCAGAACATTAAGGTACTGAAGGTACGACCTTGCTGGAACAGTGCACGTAATGGGGCTTCATCACCGGCCATCACTTCATTCAGCACAAACTGGGTATTTGGCGCAATATTCTGTTCTGGAGCAATTTTCTGTACAAAGGTGCGGACCTGTTCTGTTTCACCTTTTTTGGTGAGGAACATCAGGGATTCTGGCAAGAATTTCCACAGCAGCGGTAACAGCAATAATGGTGTACCGGCTAGGTAGAACATGATTTTCCAGCCATAATCTGCCACCAGCCATGCACCTAACAAGGCAGAGGTCATCCCGCCAATGGCATAGCCACTGAACATCACGGCAACCAGAGTACTCCGAATCCGTTTTGGTGCGTATTCGGTCATCAGTGCCACCACGTTTGGCATCACACCGCCAATGCCTAAACCGGCAAGGAAACGTAAAATACCAAACTCAATCGGGTTACTGGCAAAAGCACCGAGGAAGGTAAAGCCACTGAAAATGGCCACACAGATCATAATGGTCTTTTTTCGGCCCAGTTTATCGGAGAGCGTTCCGAAACTCATGGCACCGAACATCATCCCGAATAGTGCAGTACTGGCCAATAGCCCTGCCTCTACCGCACCAAGTGACCATTCCTGCATCAATAGTGGTAAAGCCACCCCGTAAATAACCAGGTCATAGCCGTCGAAGATAATAATTAATAAACACCATAAAAGTACGCCCCAGTGAAATGGCGTAAATTTCGCGTTATCAACCACCGTATTGATGTTTACTGAATCTGTTGTATTCACGATAAGCCTCCTGCTTGTGAAACCGTCCAAATTTTTGTAAACAATGACCCAATGCGTTATTTTTGTCCAAAACCGATTGCATATATATTCATACCTAAAAAGTTAGGCGAAAAAATTAGTTTTATAAACAATTGTTTATGTTTTAAACAATCTATCTTTATGTAAGAAATATAAATTAAAGTTTAATTTAAGCTGTGAAACATAAAAAAAAGGTCTGAACAAAAGCGCGCCGTTCAGACCTGTTGCAACTTTATCTATATAAAGGATGGAAAGAGCTAAACTTCAACGCCCTTAAATTACAGTACGATCATATTTAATCGCTTCCAGATCATAGACCTGATAAATACTGTCAAACAGCGAGCGGATATCTTCGCTTTCATCCATACTGCGAATCGCCAGGAAAATCGGGCTTTTAGCAGCATCATCGAGTAAAGGAATATAGTTCAAATGCGGCAACTGTATGGTACGCGCGCTTTCCGGGACTATGCACATGCCTTCACCAGCAGCCACCAGCCCCAAAGCCAGCTGAATTTCACGCACTTCTTTTAAACTGCGTGGCTCCAGACTGTATTCGGAAAACAGGCCGCGCACCTGGGTCGAAAAATTCGGTTTAGGATGGTTTGGATAGAGAAAAATATTTTCTTCGACAATATCTGAAAGGTATATACCCTGCCGCTTTGTTGCAAATATATGACTGTCATGCACTGCCACCATGAGCGGTTCTTCACGTAATAAAATACGTCGAATGGCCGGATCGGAAATGCGTAAACGACCAAATCCGACATCTATACGACCTTCCTTTAAGGCCTGAATCTGGTTGGTGGTGGTCATTTCAACCAGTTCTATCTTTAAATTAGGATGTTGTTGGCGGAATAAATAGACTATTCTGGGGAGTAAACCATAAAGTAAAGAGCCCACAAAACCAATGGTCACGGTTTTCTCGACCATTCCCACCCGCTTGGTCATGGTTTTGATCTCTTCCGCATTAGACAAAAGTTTTACGGCATGCTGATAGAAAAATTGGCCTGCCGGAGTGGTCTGTAATGGGCGGCTACCGCGCTCAAATAGCTGAATTCCAAGCTCACTTTCCAGATTTTGGATCTGACGGCTTAAAGGTGGTTGCGCAATAAACAGTTTTTCAGCTGCTTTGGTAAAACTCTGTTCTTCTACCACAGCAACAAAGTATCTGAGATGTCTAAGTTCCATACCCTTTCCATACCTTTAGAATATAATAAAATGCCAAAATGATCTTCGACAGTGCGTTTCTATTCTTTTAAGGTATATCACATCAGATGCACAACGCAAGATTGCGAAGAGTAAAGTGATGTATAAATCCATTGAAACCATGCTTGTCGAGATTCCGACCATTCGTCCACACAAAATGGCGGTGGCGACAATGCAGACGCAAACCCTGGTATTGGTAAAGATCTCCACAGACGATGGTTTTGTGGGCTGGGGCGAAGCAACCACAATTGGTGGATTAGGCTACGGTGAAGAAAGCCCAGAAAGCGTAAAAACCAATATTGATACTTACTTCGCACCTTTACTAAAAACATTGGCTGGTTTAAACTTTGCACAAACCATGCGCGCCCTGAAAAAGAATATTAACGGCAACCGTTTTGCTAAATGTGCCATCCAGACTGCTTTACTGGACATTCAGGCACAGCGCCTCGGTTTACCACTGAGTGAAATTCTTGGTGGCCGTTTACGTGACAGCGTTCCTGTTCTTTGGGTATTGGCTTCAGGCAATACTGAAAAAGACATCGCTGAAGCGCAGAAGATGATTGAAATCAAACGTCACAATGTGTTCAAGCTGAAAATCGGTTCTCGTCCGGTTGAAGAAGATGTTGAACACGTGCTGGCAATCAAAAAAGCATTAGGCAAAGACGTTTCTATTCGTGTTGACGTCAACCGTGCCTGGTCAGAGCTTGAAGCCATTAAAGGTATTCAGCTGCTGCAAGATGGCGGTGTTGACCTGATTGAACAGCCATGCGGCATTGAAAACCTCGATGCGATGCGTCGCCTCACCCGCCGTTTCGATATTGCCATTATGGCAGACGAATCGTTAATGGGTCCAAACAGCGCTTACCAGATTGCCCGTAACAATGGCGCATCAGTTTTCGCAGTGAAAGTTGCACAATCTGGTGGTCTAATCGAAGGATGTGAGGTTGGCAAAATTGCCAAGCTGGCCAATATCGACCTGTACGGCGGCACCATGCTGGAAGGCCCGGTGGGAACCATTGCTTCAGCGCATGTGTTCTCGACGTTTGAAAGTCTGGCTTACGGCACCGAACTGTTTGGTCCATTGCTACTGACGGAAGAAATTTTAAAAACACCATTGCAATATCAAAACTTTGAATTGGTGTTACCAACCACTGCCGGTTTAGGTATTGAACTGGATGAAGACAAGCTTGACCGCTTACGTCGTCAATAAAGGAGCTAGACATGCTTTTTCACGTACGCATGGATGTCAATATTCCACTCGATATGCCAGCTGAACGCGCTAATGAAATTAAAGCCGTTGAAAAGGCATATTCGCAGGAATTACAGCGCCAAGGTAAATGGCGTCATATCTGGCGCATTACAGGCCAGTATTCAAACATCAGTATTTTTGATGTTGAAAGCAACGAAGAACTGCACAACCTGCTGCAAGGTCTGCCGTTGTATCCATACATGAATATTGAAGTGATGGCGCTTAACCGCCACCCATCTTCTGTCCGTGATGATGACACCTGATTCACAGTTCATATCGGTATTTTAAGAATTTAAAGCCGCTATCGGGGTAGCGACTTTAGAAGTCCAAAGGGTAAATAAACAAGGATTGTGGCCAGCCAGATCAGCCAGCCAAACAAGCATTCAGGCAGCCACGACAACTATATACATACATTCAAGGAGTAATTGTATGGATCGTCAAACAATTGAAAACGTAGTTAAGGCTTGTAACGTGGACACTTCAGAAGGTCCAGTAAATGCACGTGTACAACAGGTACTTGTTCGTTTAGTTACAGATTTATTCCAAGCGATTGAAGACTTAGATTTAAGCCAATCAGAAGTTTGGAAAGGTATTGAAACTATCATTGATATTGCAAAAGCTGATGAGTTTGCATTGATGGGTTCTGCTGTAGGTCTTGAACACTTCCTAGACTTACGTGCTGACGAAGCTGACGCGAAAGCAGGCTTGACTGGTGGTACGCCACGTACAATTGAAGGTCCATTGTATGTTGCAGGTGCGCCTGAATCTACTGGTTTTGCTCGTATGGACGATGGTTCTGAAGAAGGCAAAATCCCGACTTTAATCATTGAAGGTACAGTAACTGACACTGACGGCAACATCATTCCTGGTGCTAAAGTTGAAGTATGGCATGCAAACAGCCACGGTAACTATTCATTCTTTGATAAGTCACAAAGCCACTTCAACCTACGTCGCTCAATCTTAGCTGACGAAAAAGGTCAATATGTTGCTCAAACAACTATGCCTGTAGGTTATGGCTTAAACCCTGAAGGTCCACTTCAAGGTGTATTGAACCAAATCTCTCGTCACGGTCAACGTCCAGCTCACGTGCACTACTTCATCTCTGCACCTGGCTACCGTAAGCTTACGACTCAGTTCAACATCGAAGGTGATAAATACCTTTGGGACGACTTCGCATTCGGTACTCGTGAAGGTCTAGTTGCTGAAGCTGTAGACGTAACTGACGAAGCTGAAATCGCACGTCGTGGTTTGAAAGGTCCTTTCAAATACATCCAATTCAACGTTGTTCTTCAGAAAGATAAAGAAGGCGCTCCTTCTACTGAAGTTGAACGTCGCCGCGCAAGCGCATAATTTGAATGGAATCGGGATGTAATCATTAGATTCATCCCGATGACTTCCCCTCCTTGGAAAGTCGGAGAAAGGACATGCCTCGTATTCCTGTAATTAACACCAGCCACTTAGACCGCATTGATGAGCTATTGGTTGATGATTTTGAATCTGGTGAATTTAAACTACACCGTTCAGTATTCACAGACCAAGCCCTGTTTGACCTAGAAATGAAATACATTTTTGAAGGCAACTGGGTTTATTTGGCACACGAAAGCCAAATTCCAAACAACAATGACTACTACACCACTTACATGGGCCGTCAGCCAATCATCATTGCACGTAACCGTCAAGGTGAACTGAATGCCATGATCAATGCGTGTTCACACCGTGGTGCACAGTTATGTCGTTACAAGCGTGGTAACAAAGCAACTTATACTTGCCCATTCCACGGTTGGACTTTCAACAACTCTGGTAAGTTGTTAAAAGTGAAAGACCCTGCCGATGCGGGTTATTCAGATTGCTTCAATAAAGACGGTTCACACGACTTGAAAAAAGTTGCCCGTTTTGAAAGCTATAAAGGTTTCTTGTTCGGTAGCTTAAACCCGGATGTTCCACCACTAGAAGAATATCTTGGCGAAGCCACCAAAATTATTGACATGATCGTGGGTCAGTCTGACCAGGGTCTGGAAGTATTACGCGGCTCATCAACCTATACCTATGAAGGTAACTGGAAGCTGACTGCTGAAAACGGTGCCGATGGTTACCACGTATCTGCAGTACACTGGAACTACGCTGCAACAACTCAGCAACGTAAAGAAAAAGAAGCTGGCGACAATATTCGTGCTATGAGTGCAGGTTCATGGGGCAAACAAGGCGGTGGTTCTTACGGCTTTGAAAATGGTCACATGCTGCTTTGGACACAATGGGCCAACCCGGAAGACCGTCCAAACTTTGCCAAAAAAGATGAATATACCGAGAAATTCGGTGCGCCAATGGCGAAATGGATGATCGAGCGTTCCCGTAACCTGTGTATCTATCCAAACGTGTACTTCATGGATCAGTTCGGTTCACAAATTCGTGTGTTACGTCCGCTGTCTGTAGATAAGACTGAAGTGACTATTTACTGTATCGCACCTGTGGGTGAAGAGCCAGAAGCACGCGCACGCCGTATCCGTCAATACGAAGATTTCTTTAACGCATCAGGTATGGCAACCCCAGACGATCTTGAAGAATTCCGTGCATGTCAGGCAGGTTATGCCGGTATTGCCCTGGAATGGAACGACATGAGCCGTGGTGCCAAACACTGGATCCAAGGTCCAGACGATGCAGCCAACGAAATTGGTTTAAAACCAAAACTTTCAGGTATTAAAACTGAAGACGAAGGTTTATACCTTGCTCAACACGAATTCTGGCTCAAACTTATGAAAAAAGCGATTGCTGACGAGAAAGAGCTTGCTGCAACTGAAGGAGAAAACGCATGAGCGACATCACTTTAGAAAAAGTTGCACAGTTCCTTTATCAAGAAGCTCGCTTTTTAGATGATGAACAATGGGATGAGTGGTTACAGTGCTACGCTCCTACTGCTTCTTTCTGGATGCCAGCTTGGGATGACGATGACCAATTAACTACAGATCCACAGTCTGAAATCTCTTTGATTTACTACCCAGACCGTCAAGGTTTGGAAGACCGTGTGTTCCGTATCAAAACTGAACGTTCGTCTGCAACCATGCCAGACACACGTACGAGCCACAACATCAACAACATCGAAATTGTTGAACGTGATGGCGATAAAGTGACTGTACGTTTTAACTGGAACACCTTAAGTTTCCGTTACAAAACCAACTACAGCTACTTTGGTATGTCACGCTACGAAATCGACTTTTCTGGCGACAAACCACAAATTTTAAGCAAGTACGTGGTGCTGAAAAACGATTACATCAACCAAGTAATCGACATTTATCACCTCTAAGACTGTATTGATTTACAGCTAGGTAAAAACCTTTCAGCCAGATGGAATTTTGGCTGAAAGGTCAAGTTTTAAAGATTTCTATAGGATATTCAGCCATGTCAAACCACAATGTTGCACTTCAATTTGAAGATGGCGTTACACGTTTTATTTCTGTTACAGATGGTGAAACACTGTCAGACGCAGCTTACCGTCAAAAGATCAATATTCCTTTGGACTGCCGTGACGGTGCATGTGGAACGTGCCGTGCGTTTTGTGAATCAGGTTCGTATGACATGCCTGAAGAAACTTATATTGAAGATGCATTGACACCAGAAGAAGCTGAACAAGGCTATATTCTTGCATGCCAATGTAAACCAACTTCAGACGCAGTATTCCAAATTCAAGCCACTTCTGATGTATGTAAAACTGAAATTCATGCATTTGAAGGTACATTGGCACGTGTTGAAAACTTATCTGACTCGACTATTACCTTTGATATTCAGTTAGATGAAGGTCAACCAGATATTCACTTCCTTGCAGGTCAATATGTGAATGTGGGTATTCCAGGCACAACAGAAACTCGTTCGTATTCTTTCAGCTCTAAGCCTGGCAACCGCTTAACTGGCTTTGTGGTACGTAACGTACCAAACGGCAAAATGAGCGAATTCTTAAGCCAAAACGCTAAAGCTGGCGACAAAATGACCTTTACGGGTCCATTTGGTAGCTTCTACTTACGTAATGTAGCACGCCCTGTGGTGATGTTAGCGGGTGGTACGGGTATTGCACCATTTATGTCTATGCTGCAAGTGCTTGAAGAAAAAGGTTCTGAGCACCCTGTACGTTTAGTCTTTGGTGTGACCAATGACTTTGACTTGGTTGCAATTGAAAAATTAAACGAACTACAAGAAAAATTCTCTTGGTTCGAGTACCGCACTGTTGTGGCAAATCCAGAATCTGCACACGAGCGTAAAGGTTACGTGACTGGCCATATCGAAAACGAATGGCTCAACGGTGGTGATGTAGACATCTACCTATGTGGTCCAGTGCCAATGGTAGAAGCGGTACGTGGCTGGTTAGATGCAGAAGGTGTTAAACCTGCAAGCTTCCTATTTGAAAAATTCTCTGCCAACTAAGTTTGTTAGACAGTCTAGAAACATAGTCGGAGAATACAATGAATCGCTCAAAAAGATTTGAAAACAAAGTTGTAATCGTGACTGGTGCTGCTCAAGGCATTGGTCGCGGTGTGGCTTTACAAGTGGCTAGCGAAGGCGCACAAGTAGTCATGGCTGACCTTTCTCCTTATGTAGAAGAAGTGTTGGCTGAAATTGAAGAGCTTGGTGGCGATGCTGTTACTGTAAAAGCCAATCTTGAAACTTTTGCAGGTGCAGAATCTGTCGTTGCAAAAGCACTCGATACCTATGGCCGTGTAGATGTACTCATCAACAACGTCGGTGGTGCAATCTGGATGAAACCTTTCCAAGAATTTTCTGAAGAAGAAATTATCAAGGAAGTGAATCGTTCATTGTTCCCAACCCTATGGTGCTGCCGTGCCGTGTTGCCAGAAATGATTAAGAATCAAAAAGGTACGATTGTAAACGTATCTTCTATTGCAACACGTGGTATTAACCGTGTGCCGTATTCGGCTTCAAAAGGTGGTGTGAATGGCTTAACCGCTTCCCTTGCCTTTGAACACGCCAAAGACGGTATTCGCGTCAATGCAATTGCCACAGGCGGCACTGAAGCACCACCACGCAAAGTACCACGTAATGCCAACCCGCTTTCTGAATCAGAACAAGCGTGGATGCAAGAAGTGGTAGATCAAACAATTGATCGTACTTTCTTGGGGCGCTACGGCACCATTCAGGAACAAGTGAATGCGATTTTATTCCTTGCTTCTGATGAATCATCGTACATGACAGGTACGGTTGTACCTGTAGGTGGTGGTGATCAGGGTTAACCTGATCATCTTTTTTGTACAGGATCATTGCCAGACTTGCACGGAGGCAAACAATGAGTCACCTGTTAGATACCTTAAGAAAAGACTGGTCCTTATCAGCCACAGTTGCAGGATTTTTAGCTGTACTGATTTCCTATGCCGGTCCTTTAATCATCTTCTTCCAGGCAGCCCAACAGGCTCAAGTGTCCAATGCCATGATGATTTCATGGATTTGGGGCATTTCTATTGGCGCAGCCGTTGCCGGTATCTTCCTTTCAATTAAATTCAAAGTTCCGGTGGTCACCGCCTGGTCGGCACCCGGAACGGCCTTGCTGGTCACCCTCTTTCCTGATATTTCCCTGAACGAAGCCGTTGCAGCCTACATCACCTCAGCCGTGGTGATTTTCATTATTGGGATTACCGGTTATTTCGACAAATTGCTGGCCTTAATTCCGCAAGCAGTTGCAGCAGGCATGATGGCCGGCATTTTGTGCCAGTTTGGCTTTGGTCTGTTTACCGCCAGTAACAACATGCCGTTTATTGTATTTGGCATGTTGCTGGTGTTCTTACTGGCCAAACGTTTTAGTCCGCGCTATGCCATGCTGTATGTACTATTGACCGGAATTGGCCTGAGCCTGTTGCTCGGCACCATGAATCCGGTCGAAATGAGTTTTAGCCTGGCAGTGCCGCAGTTTATTGCGCCGGAATGGACCTGGAACTCGACCCTTAACCTGGCCTTACCGCTGATTTTAGTCAGCCTGTCTGGTCAGTTTCTACCGGGGATGGCCATTTTAAAGCTCAGTGGCTACGACACGCCGGCTAAACCCATTATTACCACCACCAGTATCGCTTCGCTGGCGGTGGCGTGTGTTGGCGGGATCACTATTGTCCTGGCCTCAATTACCGCCGCGCTGTGCATGGGCAAAGACGCGCATGAACTGAAAGAAAAGCGCTATATCGCCGGGATTGCCAACGGCCTGTTCTACATTTTAGGCGGTTTATTTGCCGGCAGCATTGTGATGCTGTTTAGCCTGCTCCCGAAAGAATTGGTGGCAGCATTGGCCGGTCTGGCACTTCTAGGAGCCATTGGCATCAATTTAAATGCCGCCATGCATCAGGAAAACCAGCGTGACGCAGCACTTATTACCTTCCTGGCAACTGCATCGGGTATGCAGTTTTTAGGTCTCAGCTCAGTTTTTTGGGGAATTTGTCTGGGTATTCTGGCTCATGTCATTTTAAGCAGAACCGGTTTATCAGGACTGACCTCACCTTCAAGCCCAAGCAAAAGCATGGGTCAATGAAGTTTGTTTGACTAGGAAACAACTATGATTGATAAAAGCTCAGCATCTTTAAAAGATGTGCTCTCTCAAATTAAAGATGGTTCAACCATCATGATTGGTGGTTTCGGTACAGCAGGTCAGCCTGCTGAACTGATTGATGGCCTGATTGAACTGGGCATCAAGGATTTGGTCATCGTCAATAACAATGCCGGTAATGGCGACTACGGTTTGGCCAAATTACTCAAAGCAGGCGCTGTACGTAAAATCATCTGCTCGTTCCCTCGTCAGTCTGACTCTTATATTTTTGATGAACTGTATCGTGCTGGCAAAATCGAGCTGGAACTGGTGCCGCAAGGTAACCTGGCTTGCCGTATTCAGGCTGCAGGTATGGGTTTAGGCCCAATCTACACCCCAACTGGCTTTGGTACTTTACTGGCTGAAGGTAAACCGACCTTAAATTACGAAGGCAAAGAATTCGTTCTGGAAAACCCGATTAAAGCCGATTTTGCTTTAATTAAAGCCTACAAAGGCGACCGTTGGGGCAACCTGGTGTACCGTAAATCTGCTCGTAACTTTGGCCCGATTATGGCCATGGCGGCAGATGTCACCATTGCACAGGTCGCAGAAGTGGTTGAACTGGGTGAGCTTGATCCTGAGCACATCATCACTCCGGGTATTTTTGTACAGCATGTGGTGTCAGTTGCTGCCAAACAGCCTGAACAATCAGCATAAATACGTGAAGGAGAACACGATGAGCTATACCAAATTAACACGTGACCAGATTGCTGAACGCGTTGCCCAAGACATTCCAGATGGTGCCTATGTCAACCTCGGGATTGGCCTGCCAACCAAAATTTCAAACTACCTGCCTGCAGATAAAGATGTATTCCTGCATTCTGAAAACGGTTTATTGGCCTTTGGTCCAAAACCTGCGCCAGGTGAAGAAGATCCGGAACTGATCAATGCCGGTAAAGAATATGTAACCATGCTAACCGGTGGCTGTTTCTTCCATCATGGAGATTCTTTCGCGATGATGCGTGGCGGTCACTTGGACATCGCCGTATTGGGTGCCTTCCAGATTGCAGAAAATGGTGACCTGGCCAACTGGCATACTGGTGCCCCAGATGCAATTCCTGCAGTAGGTGGTGCAATGGACCTTGCAGTTGGTGCCAAGAAAGTCTTTATCACTACCGATCACGTGACTAAAAAAGGCGAGCCGAAAATTGTAGCGGAGCTGAGCTATCCAGCAACTGGCCTGAAATGTGTAGATCGTATTTATACCGACCTGTGCGTGATTGATGTGACTGCTGAAGGCATGAAAGTGATTGAGAAAGTTGACGGTCTGTCATTTGAAGAGCTGCAATCCCTGACCGGTGCGAAGCTGATTGATGCGACACAGGGTTAAGTAATCCCTCCCAACCTCCCTGAGCGAGTTTTAAAGCACGGCTTTAAAAACTCAGCGCAAGCAAGGGAGGAAAAGTCCCCCTTTTTTAAAGGGGGATTTAGGGGGATTAAAAAAGAATTTAGGAAACAGAAAAAATGAAAAACGCATATATCATTGATGCTATTCGCACCCCATTCGGTCGCTACGCAGGTGGACTTGCTCCTGTACGTACAGATGACCTGGGTGCCATTCCCATTCAGGCGCTGATGGAGCGTAACCCAAGTGTTAACTGGGAAAAAGTAGATGACGTGATCTACGGCTGTGCCAACCAGGCCGGCGAAGACAACCGTAACGTGGGTCGTATGTCTGCGCTATTAGCGGGTGTGCCGCATCAGGTGCCTGCAACAACTTTAAACCGTTTATGTGGTTCATCACTGGATGCGGTTGCCATGGCGGCGCGTACCATTAAAGCCGGTGAAGCACATCTGATTGTGGCGGGTGGTGTAGAAAGCATGTCACGTGCACCATTTGTGATGGGTAAATCTGAATCTGCCTATGGCCGTAGCCAGAAAATTGAAGACACCACCATGGGCTGGCGCTTCATTAACCCGAAACTGAAAGAAATGTATGGTGTTGAAACCATGCCACAAACTGCAGAAAACGTGGCAGAACAGTTCAACATTAACCGTGAAGATCAGGACAAGTTTGCGTTTGAAAGCCAGCAACGTACCGCTGCCGCACAAGCCAAAGGTTTCTTTAAAAATGAAATCGTACCTGTAGTGATTCCACAGCGTAAAGGCGAACCAGTTGTGGTCGATACCGATGAGCATCCACGTGCATCAACCACGTTAGAAGGTTTGGCCAAGCTAAAACCTGTGGTCAAAGCCGATGGTACTGTGACTGCCGGTAATGCCTCAGGTATTAACGATGGTGCAGCAGCATTATTAATTGCCTCTGATGAAGCGGTAGCGGAATACGGTTTAAAACCACGTGCCAAAATTATTGGTGCAACAGTAGTCGGTGTAGAACCACGCATTATGGGCTTTGGTCCAGCACCAGCCATTAAAAAACTGTTGGCCCAAACCGGTCTGACGTTAGAGCAGATGGATGTGATTGAGCTAAACGAAGCTTTTGCTGCTCAAGCACTGGCGTGTACCCGTGACCTTGGTCTGGAAGATGGTGCCGCGAAAGTGAACCCGAATGGTGGCGCCATTTCACTGGGTCATCCACTCGGTGCATCAGGTGCGCGTCTGGTCACCACGGCCCTGAACCAGCTGGAAGCCACTGGCGGCAAATATGGCCTGTGCTCAATGTGTATTGGTGTCGGTCAAGGCATCGCTTTGATTATTGAACGCGTTTAAAGATACGATAACAAATTAAATTTCCCCTCCCTTTTTTAAAGGGAGGTCGGGAGGGATTCAATGCCAACATTTACATCTCAAGATGCTGAAATTAATTACCAAACCTTTGGTGATGCGACAAAACCTGCGCTGGTATTTTCTAACTCGCTAGGTACTAACTTTAAAATGTGGCAACCGCAAATTGACCACTTCCAGCAGGACTTTTTTGTCATTTGCTATGACACCCGTGGTCACGGCGCATCTTCTGCTCCACAAGGTCCCTATACGCTTGACCAGCTCGGCCAAGACGTGGTGAATCTGCTCGATCATTTAAATATTGAAAAAGCAGCCTTCTGTGGGATTTCGATGGGTGGTTTGACCGGTCAGTGGCTGGCAATTAACAAGCCTGAACGTTTTAGCCATGTTGTGGTCTGTAATACAGCCGCTAAAATTGGTCAGGAACAGGCCTGGAATGAGCGTGCCGCTCTGGTCCGTGAACAAGGTTTGACCCCTATTGCATCAACGGCGGCCGGTCGTTGGTTTACCGAACCCTTTATCCAAAGTAACGCAGCAACTGTAACGACTCTTTCAAACGACCTGGGAGCTGGCAGCCCTGAGGGTTATGCAAGCTGCTGCGAAGCTTTGGCTAAAGCGGATGTACGTGAACAGTTAAAAGACATTCAGGTACCGGTACTCATCGTTGCTGGTCAGCAAGACCCAGTAACAACCGTAGCCGATGGTGAATTTATGCAGCAACGCATTGCCAATGCTGAACTGTTTGAAATTAATGCTTCGCATATTTCCAATATCGAACAGCCAGAAGCCTTTAATCAGGCGGTACAGGCGTTTATTCAACGTTAAACCCAGCTCGGTTGAAAGCATTTAAAAAAGATAATCTCCGGATTATCTTTTTTTGTTTTAGGCAATTTTTAAAAAGATTGATGATTCTACTGAGATGTCCTGCCCATCTACTTCAACTTTAAGCCCAGATCACCAGCATCGCGGCAATCACCACCAGTACCAAGCCCAGATGATCGGTTCGGGCCAGTTTTTCCTTAAAGAAAAAGGCAGAAATCAGCAAGCTAAATAGAATTTCAATCTGTCCCAAAGTTTTGACCAAGGCCACAGTCTGCATACTCATGGCACTAAACCAGCCAAGGGAGGCCAGAAAACTGCAAATACTCACCTTAAAGGTCAGTCCCAGTCGCTGCCACATGGCCTGTAAGGTATGCCGGCTAAACAGCCCCAAATACAACAACATGCTGATACATTGCAGCCCGATCACAAAACATAATACCCAGCCGGCACGATGTAAAAAGGGTAAATTCTCCAGTTCCAGACTCGCTTCACGCACCAGCAGTGAGGTAATGGCAAAACTGAGACCACTGCCCACCCCAATCGCCAACGTGCTGACAGAAAGCTTGGTATTGGCCGGCCCTTTACTGAGTAAAAAGACTGCCACGCCGCCTAATACGACGCCAACCCAGCCCAGCAGACTTAAATATTCGCCCAGTAGTGCCACGCCAATTAAAGCCGCCAGAATCGCCTCGCTTTTGGCCAGTCCGACCCCAATGGCATAGTTTTTCTGCTTGAACAGCTGCACCATGAGAATGGTGGCCAGAATCTGGCAAAAAGCCGCCACAGCAATATACAGCCAGAATTTCCCGCTAAAGCTAACCGGCGTTGCGGCAGGCTGCTGCAGATATAAAAAACTCAAATAACCGACCGCAAACGGCAAGGCAAAAATAAAGCGTGCAAGCGTGACGCCATAAACGTCGACCGTCATGCTGAGCTGTTTTTGAAAGGCATTGCGCCAGGCCTGCATAAATGCAGCCATCAGGGTAAAAAGAATCCAGGTACTGGCCATGCGAGTATGAAAAATATGATCGGGAATAAGGTTTAATCTACTCCTTTCATGGCGCATATTCGACCATTTTTCATTCATTTACCGTGGCTTTGCTGAATAAATCTCCAATTCTGTCTATTTGCAGCTTTTATGTTCCCTTTAATCCGGAATGCGATGACTGCAAGGCACATGCTTGTGGTTTGCATCCACCTGGTTTTTCGACTCAAAATGAGGCTAAGCGACTGATCGCATCAGGCAACTTTGTAAATCTGCTACAATTTTATAGCGGGTTTCAAATACCCTCCTGACTCAATCTATGTTTAGATAAATGGACGTATCCTGCAGGCTGAGGACCAAGAATGAAGTATTTTGAATGTGCGGTATGCCATCAGCAGATTTTTTTTGGTGCCTCATTTTGTGAATATTGCAAGGCGCCCATTGGCTTTGTTGCCTCCGAAAAAGATATGGGCACCTTTCGTAAGGATAGCGAAAATGAATGGGTCAGCCTGAATGAAAGCTATCGTAATCAGAAATTTAAGCCCTGTTTTAATTATAGTCACTATCAGGTCTGCAACTGGATGATTCCTGTCGATGATGAAAATATCTATTGCGAATCCTGCCAGCTTACCCACACCATCCCCAATTTAGATGAACCGGAAAATATCCAGTACTGGCGTTATCTGGAACAGGCTAAACGGCGGTTTTTATATCTGGCGCAGCGCATGAATATTATGCCGCGGCCAAAACGTTCTGAAGATGACCGCTATGGCCTGCGCTATGAATTTTTAATGCCCATGGAAGGCCAACCGGT
Source organism: Acinetobacter sp. AND/436 (assembly GCF_049546925.1). Taxonomy (NCBI): domain Bacteria; kingdom Pseudomonadati; phylum Pseudomonadota; class Gammaproteobacteria; order Moraxellales; family Moraxellaceae; genus Acinetobacter; species Acinetobacter sp. AND/436. Next base: position 80,559 of record NZ_JBMXBO010000009.1, on the reverse strand, counting down.
GCTGACCGGCCACGCCAATGGTCTGATTACCCTCAATGCCATTGAAGCCGATGTGGTGTACCGGGAAACCACGCGCGTAACCATGGGAGAAAACTACCGCACCCTGCTTGGCCATTTTCGCCATGAAAGCGGCCATTATTATTTTGATGTGATGCAAAACCGCCATCCGGAACTGGTCGATGAATTCCGCTACTATTTTGGTGATGAACGTCAGGATTATGGCATGGCACTCAAACGCCATTATGAACAAGGCCCGCCCTCCGACTGGCAGGACAGCTATATCAGCACCTATGCCACCACCCATCCCTGGGAAGACTGGGCTGAAACCTGGGCGCATTATTTGCACATGATGGATACTTTAGAAACCGCCTATTTTGCCGGAATCCGGGTGCAAGGTAACGGCCGTACCCTGGCCAATCTGTACTTTACCGAATGCCCGATTGGCGGCAAGGATATTGAACACATTTTAGAAAACTGGATTGCCCTGACCTTTAATCTGAATGCGCTGAATCGTAGTATCGGGCTGGATGATGCCTATCCGTTTAAGCTGACCGAGCCAGTAAAAGACAAGCTGCGTTTTATTCACCGGCATGTGCTGGATAAAGCTTTTAAATCCAATCAGGCCAGTCATCCTGCTTAAGCTCGCTTTCAATTCCTCGCTTTCAATTCAATGAGATTTGCTACACGATATAGCGTTTACTTAGACCCCATTCGGCCAGAATCCGGCGGTATAAGGCCGAGGAGCGATCTGCCTCAAAATGGGCTTCCATGCTTAAATCCAGCGGCAGCTCTTCCGGTTTCTGGCTTTCCACCATGTCCTGATCTTCGGCAAAAATCTGCGCATTAAAATCGTAAACCGCTTGCAGGTCACCGGTGGTATCAAAATTCCGGGTTAAAGGCACAAATAGCCGGGTTTGATTGGCCGATACCGGACAGCAGGCATTTAAGATTTTCAAGATGCCATCATTCGGAAAATAAATGGTCAAGGTCGCTGCAAAGGGTGGATAAACCTCAAACTCACGCGTCCATAAAAAGCCTTCGGGTGCTAAATGCTGCATGCCATGCGGATAATTGCTGACATTGGAAATATAGATACTTTTCAGACCATAGTCAGTGCGTTCGGTATGATATTTCGGTACCACCGGATTGTTCCGATCCGCAAAGGCCTGATGATGTACCCAGGCAAAATGTGCAACATCAATAAAGCCTTCTAACTGACGGCCGCTGGAACCGGCAATATCCACACTTGGTGGTAAAATGGATTGATGCTCAGCATCTTCCCAAGTATCCAGCACCGGAAAATTGGCTGCCTGTTCATCGCGCCCGAACAGGCTGGTCCAGACCAGACCATATTTCAGCACCACCGGAAACGTGGTCAGGCTAAAACGCTCCAAAATCTGGGTCAGGTCGGGCTGGGCCGGAATTTTGGTGCATTTACCGGCACGGTTATAGTGCAGCCCATGGTAAGGACAGACAATTTCCTCGCCCTCTACCCAGCCTTTGCTTAAAGGCACACCGCGATGCGGGCAAATATCCCGTACCAGCTGGATGTCACCGCTTTCTGTCCGGTACAGCGCCATTTTCACATCCAGTAAAGTCACCTGTTGCGGCTGGCTGCTGACATCCTGAATTCGTGCCACCGGATACCAATGCTGCGCCAGAATATGCCAGTCACTGGCATCAAAGCGGCTGTCATGGGGTTGGGCAAACAGGTTGATTACAGGAATCGCATTCATAGGCTGGCTCACTTTTAAGCTATACAGGGTCAAGAACAAACGGAAATCCGCGGTTTTCTCATGTCGTTTATTGTTAATTTCCTGTTTTAAATGGCTTTGTTGCATAAATATGTAAGCATCTGATTTAAATAAATTTAATTTTGGATCAAAAAATAATCAAAACCTTTAAAATCATATAGTTATGAAATCTTTGTGCAACAAAGCCATTTTAAATTAAGAGCTTCTGCTTTTTCTGTCTATTAGAATGTTTTTGATGATCTGTTCTAAATATTCGAACACTTTAGTCAAAATTGGCCTGAACTGGCGCAGATCTTGCTCTTTTAAAATCTATCAATATCACGCTGGCCAGGTCTTAAATGGTGAATACCCCATTTTCGCATTTTTTCAGAATATTTTATTGCGGTGGCGCAAACCGGCAGCTTGCGTAAGGCAGCCGAACAGCTGTTTATTTCGGTATCTGCCGTGCATCGACAAATTGTACTGGCCGAGCAGGAACTTGGGATTGCACTATTTGAACGTCTGAATCATGGGCTACGGCTGACTTTGGCCGGAGAGTTACTGTATGCCGATCTGTTAAAATGGCAAAAGGAATTTCAGCAGACCCGCATCCGTTTTGATGAAATTCAGGGCCTGCATCGTGGCAGCATTGAATTTGGCTTAATTTCAGCGCTCAGCGAAAGTTTTGTGCTGCAGTCGATGCAACACATGAGCCAGCATTATCCCTGGATTGATTTTCACGTGCATGTGCTGGACAGTGAAAAAGTCGCACAGATGATTCAGGCCGCGGAGCTGGATTTTGGTCTGCTGCTGAATCCGCAAGCGCATCCGCATTTAGAAGTGGTGGCTTTTGTGGAAATTCCGCTGGGTTTTGTGATTCCAGTTGAGCATCCTCTGGCAGAACAAACACCGCTGTATTTTTCCGATACCTTGCCTTATGCCCATTTAATGCCAGCACCACCGCTGATTATTCATGAATATGTCAGCGCGCTGTATAAGCACCATCAGTTTAGTCCGCGTAGCCGCATCGAATGTAATGACATTCGCATGTTAATGTCATTGTTAAAGCAGAATTTGGGGCTGGGGCTAATGAGTTATTTAGATGCACTGCCGCTCCTGGAACATCAAACAGCCATCTTTAAACCGGTTCAGGACAAAGGTTTATATCCACTGACGCTGGCCCTGTGTGTGGCACCGAAACGACAGCTTTCCCGGATTGCGCAAATCATGATGAAACAGTTAACCGAGCAGATGGAGCAGCTACAACAGCAAATTGCCGAGCTTTAACAAACCGGCTGAATCAAAGGTACTACCTTGTCCCGTTGCAAACTGCTGATGCCCTGCACTTTTTGCATTTGATACACCGTGGCCTGAAGTTCCAGCAGTTCTTCCGGATGATGGGTCACATAAATCATACCCAGCTGCAATTCGTGCTGAATGCGTTTTAAAAATGGCAGTATCTGCTGTTTTAACTGCTGATCCAGTCCGCTTAAAGGTTCATCCAGCAGCAATAACTGCGGTGCAGACAATAAAGCCCGGCCAATCGAAACGCGCTGTGCTTCCCCGCCAGATAATTGATGCGCTTTGCGTCGAATCAGCCTGGACAGTTCTAACAGCTCAACAATCTGCTCAAACTCAAATTTACGCTGTGCCAGCGGCTGTAAACCTTCTGCATATCTTAAATTCTGCTCAACATTCAAATGCGGAAATAACAGGGCTTTCTGAAAAATCAGGGCAATTTTACGTTAATGCACAGGCACAAATACCTGCTGCTGGGTATCGAGCAATAAACGGTGATTCAGCACAATCCGGCCCTGTTGCGGCCGTAACAGTCCGGCCAGCAGATGCAGAAAGCTGGTTTTCCCGGAACCGGAGGGCCCCAGAATCCCGACAATCTGCTCTGCACAGGTCAGCTGCAGCTGTAATTTGAACTGCGCATTCTGATAATCGATCTAACAATCCAGCATCAGTTTTGCCCCAATTTACGTTGATATCTGTGCAGAATAAAATAATTGGCCAGTAAGGCGGCAAAAGCCAAGCCGGTGGATAACAGCACCAGACGCATGGCAGCAGCTTCGCCATCAGGCTGTTGAATGAGCGTATAAATAGCGATGGGAATGGTGCGGGTTTCATCCGGGATATTGCCAACAAAGGTAATGGTGGCGCCAAATTCACCCAGACTGCGGCTAAAGCCCAGAATACTGCCCATAAGAATCCCGGGCAGCACCAGCGGTAAGCTAATACTGAAAAAGACTTTCAGCGGCGCAGCCCCAAGTGAGGCTGCCACCTGTTCCAGCTGTGGATTTAACATTTGAACCAGCAAGGGAAACGCCACCAGCATGGCAGCCAGTACTGCGCCTTTCCAGTTAAACGCCAGCTCAATGCCCCAGTGGGCCAAAACCTGTCCAATCCAGCCTTGCGGGCTAAACAGCACCAGCAATACATAGCCCAGCACTACCGGTGGTAAAACCATCGGCAGTTGTAACATGGCTTCAAGCAAAAACTTGCTGCGAAATTCATAGCGTGCCAGCATCCAGCCCAGACAAATTGCAAATGGCAGGCAAAACAAGGTCGCGACACTGGCCACTTTAGCAGACAGATATAAACCACTTAGTTCTTCGGGACTGAGCATCAAAGCAGCAACCTAGGGACGAAAACCATGTTGAACAAAAATCTTGTGAGCCGCGACGCTACCCAGATAGCGCCGGAACTTGACCGCCTGACGATTCTTTTCACCCTGTTTGGTTAAAGCCGCGGTATAGACAATGTCCGGATGGGTCTGTACCGGAAACGCACCCAGCACTTTTACTTTATCGCTACTGACGGCATCGCTGCGATAAACAATGCCGACCTGACAGGCACCGCGCTCGACAAAGGCCAAAGCAGCCCGGGCATCCGACGCGCCAATAATGCGTTTTTCCAGCCGTTTATACCAGCCCAGCTTGGTCAGACTATGTTTGGCATATTTTCCAACCGCCACCGAATCGACCTGTCCGGTACACAGCCGGCCCGTAAAGGCCTGAGGAAAATTAAAGGCAGGATGCGCCCGAAACGGAATCCGCGCATCTTTCAGGGCAATTGCCACCAGCTGGTTATAAATAATTGGTTTGACCTGACTGGCTTTGACCTTGTTGCGTTTCACCAGATAGGTCATCCAGTCCTGATCGGCCGGAAAATAAAGATCGACTTTTGCACCGCGGACAATATGTTTGGCCAAGGTCGATGAAGTGCCAAAAACCGGTACAATCTTGGCTTCTGGATGTTGCAGCTGATAATGCCGAATCACATCCGTCAATGCCGGGCCCAGACTTGCAGCTGCATACACCTGAACGGAATTGGCTCGACTGAATGTGCTTAAGCACAAGGCGACACAGATTAAACCCAGTTGGATGGTCTTCAAAACGCACTCCCTCAATGCTGTATGAATATTCCCTTTAAGCATTGGCCTTTTTGAATCGGCTGATGAGCCGGCACACGCACCAGACAGTTGGCATACATCAGATTACTGAGCATATGCGACTGCTGCTTGGCTAAACTGTGCAGTTTCAACACCCCATCTTCAAAACAGGCGGCCATTCTTAAAATCCTTTCTCTCGCATCGGGCTTTAAGTCATGTTGTATTTGCCCTGTCCACCACGCGGGCGGCTGACTTTGCCCTTGTAATACTTCTAATAAAGTTTGCGTATAGATCGAGATTCCAACATATACCGCCGCAGGATTGCCCGGCAATGCCAATAAGTGACAAAATTTGTTAGCCGATTTTCGGTATCTGGCGAAAAAAACCGGTTTCCCCGGCTTCTGTTTCACTTTCCAGAACACCTGCTCAAAGCCTACATTTAAAGCCACCGGACGGATAAAATCATAATCACCAACCGAAATTCCGCCAGTGCTGATGATGACATCATACTCCTCCTGAAGTTGCTGAAAGTATCGGATTAAGGCAATTTCATTATCTTCCACATGCACAATATGCACAGGTTGATGCCGTGCCTGACACCAGGCTGCAATTAAAGGTGCATTGGCATCAAAAATTTTTCCTGCTTGCAAATCTGCAGCCGACTGCGCGACTTCATCACCGGTAATGAGTACGGCAACTTTAGGCTGCTGATAGACCTGAACTTGATCAATACCGGCCATGCTTAAAGCCGCAATTGCGCCGATATTTAAATATTGTCCGGCTGACGCCAGTAACTGACCTTGGGTAATTTCTTCGCCTACATCCCGGATATCGGCATGCAGTTTGAGCGCAGCCTCCAGCTGAATCAGATGGCTAGACATCCGCTGTACAATTTCCTGACGTGCCACCGTGGTGGTGCCGGCAGGAATGGGCGCGCCGGTAAAAATACGCATCGCCTGTCCACGCTGCAGCGTCACATCGGCTGATTGACCTGCCCGGATTTCACCGACCAGCTGGAACTGCGCGCCTGGCGCTATCTCTCCATCGCTACACAGGGCATAACCATCGACTGCACTTTGGGAAAATAAAGGCAGATCAATCCCCGCATAAATATCTTCAGCTAAATAGCGATGCAGGCCCTGTTGTAGTTGCAGGGTTTCCACCTCCAGACAGGGTGTTGCCGCAATCATCTTATCTAGTGCTTGATCCAGACTGATCAACCCGCTTTCTACACCACAGCCTGACATTATTGATAGCCTCCTGCATGTGGAATATTTTTCTGCACATCAAAGACATGCACCAAGGCCGGTAATACCGCCAGCAAGGATTCCTTCGCCCCCTGACGACTGCCCGGTAAAGTCATCACCAGACTATTTTCGATATAGCCGGCGACTCCACGGCTTAAAGCCGCATACGGCGTGCGTTTCTGGCCAAAACTGCGCGAGGCTTCCATCAGCCCCGGAATTTCCCGTTCTAATAGCGGAGCCAGGGTTTCTACGGTTAAATCTTTCGGGCCAAGACCGGTGCCGCCGACGGTTAAAATCAGCGGATACTGATTTTTCTGCTGTTCAATTAAAGCCAGCAGCTGTTCCGGGCTATCCGGAATCACCTGATACTGAACCTGCTGGAAATTGGCCTCTGCCAATATTTCCAGGACATTCTGGCCGGCGGTATCCGGTTTTTTACCCGCGGCGACGGTATCGGACAGCACAATCACCGAGGCTGGCATCGGCTGCGCCAAGACCCGGCTAAAATGGGATTTACCGCCTTTTTTCTGTTGCAGTTTGCATTGATCCAGACACAAATCTTCCGGTTCACAGTGCGGTTTCAGCATGTCGTATAAGGTCAGTCCGGCCAGACTGGCTGCGGTTAAGGCTTCCATCTCGACACCGGTTGGACCAATAGTTTCTACCGTGGCAATAATCTCGACATGCTGTTCATGCAGTTCATAATCCACATCGGCCCGGTAAATGGGTAAAGGATGGCACAGCGGAATCAGCTCATCGGTACGTTTGGCTGCCAGAATACCGGCAATACGCGCAGTTTTCAGCGCATCGCCTTTTTCGGTATTGCCCTGACGCAGCAGCTCGATACAGTGCGGCGGCGCATATAAAATGGCACTGGCCACCGCAGTACGATAGGTTTCGGCTTTCATGCCTACATTTTTCATGACTTTATTCCGGAATTATTGATTTAAAAAATTAGGCTTAACATCAAATTTAAAGCGGCCATTGATAGGCGTTTTCGCCTGCATGGGGGTGATTGCAGCAATCGGTATGCGTATTCGCTTCCACTGGCGGATGATCTTTACGAATACAACAGCCTTCGACATACTGGCTGCTGCCATCGCAATAAAATTCTTCTTTCCAGACCGGGACTTCATGTTTGACCCGCTCTACCGCCACCTCGCAGGCCTGAAAGGCTTCACGGCGATGCGGCGCATACGCCATGGCAATAATTGCGGTTTCACCAATGGCTAAATCCCCAATCCGGTGGATGACCCGCACATAAGACACGCCATATTGCTGCTGAATTTCCTGCTCAATCTGCCGGATCATTTTTTCTGCCACCGGTGCATAGGCGGTATATTTCAGCGACTGCACTGCCTTACCTTCATGATGATTGCGGACTGTGCCCACAAAAATGCCAATACCGCCACATTCGGGAAAGTGCTGAATCTCATCGAAGCTGGACTGGCTGAGTGGCATATCCTGAATCCGGGCAAACTGTTTTAGATGTTGCATCGTTTAACCTCCTGCCACCGGTGACAACAGCACCAGCGTGGTACTGTGCTGCAAAGTCTGCTGGCGTGGCACAATATCTTCACCAATCGCGCAGGCACACCGCTCGACCAGAGCTGCCGCCGCCGGATAACTGTGGTTTAACTGCAGCAACAAGTCCGCAATGGCGGTACCGGGCAGACACTGCATCTGAATGGTTTCTGGCAGCGCCTGTTTTACAGCGCCAAAGGCTTCAATCTGAATCAGGATATCGTGCATACTTAACCTCCAATCATATACATGCTGATTTTCCGGGCGCTCCCGGCAGTGGTTGTGGCTTGAGAATGAATAGCATGAAAGCCGGCTTTTTTCTGCCAGATATAGCTTTGTAATTGCTGCAGTAACTGCTCACGTGCCGCGGGCGCCATGTGAGTCTGCAGCTGTTCAATCAATGCTTTTAAGGGTACAGGCTGTTCGGCAAACAGACAGTTATACAGTTCACCCTGGGCGCTTAAACGCAACCGGTCACACTGGCCGCAAAAGGCATGGCTGATGGTGGAAATAATCCCTACCGGGTGGCCATCGACCCGATATTCCCGTGCCGGATTCGCGCCTTGGCTGTGGATGGCTTCGACCGGAAAATGCTGGCTTAAACGCTGCAAAATTTCCTGTTCGGTCACTACATGCGCGGCGCTCCAGCGTCCATCACCATCCAGCGGCATAAATTCAATAAAACGCAGCGGAATCTGCTCGGCTTTGCTCCACTGCAAAAGCGGCACCATCTGGTCGTCATTAATGCCTTTAATGAGCACGCTATTTAGTTTGACAGGCAAATGCGCCTGCTGGGCGGCCTGAATCCCGTCAAGTACCGGCTTTAACTGTTTTTGGGTTAGCGTAAAAAACTGCTGCGGATCTAAACTGTCGAGGCTGATATTTAAATCATCCAGACCGGCCTGTTTTAATTCCTGCGCATAGCGGCTTAAATAATGGCCATTTGTGGTCATGGAAATTCTCGCCAGCCCCAATTGGCGTAGCGGCTGTAAATCCCGGATAAAATGCACCACCCCCTGACGCATCAACGGTTCACCGCCGGTAATCCGGATATATTGAATCCCCTGCTCAACCATCAACTGGCAAAACTGCAGCAAGGCTTCAAAACTCAGCAGCTGATGTTTCTTCATCCATTCAGGATGTTCAGGCATGCAGTAGACACATTTAAAATTGCAGCGATCGGTCACAGAAATCCGCAGTTTGCGTTTGCTCCGGCCAAACTGATCCTGAAAATATGCGGGTCTCACGGGAATCTGGGGATTGATCACGCCTGTTATCCTCTGGGCAATTGCTTCATGGCTGTGCAATAGGCAATAGGTTTGCACGGATCACATGCCGCGCTTTAGGCTTGAATTTGCAATTAATGTTCCAACTTTGAGCTTTTGATAAAGAGAGTGTTTAAATTCTGCCCAGCACATGCTAGAAGCGAAGAAATGAGATGATTTTTAAAGAAATTTCAGCTGACGATACTGTTGCAGTTCATCCAGCGAGTTAATACTGTGAAAAAATAGCGCACGATTTTTAAATTTTGCCACCTGAGCATGCATTTCTGCGAAACAGTGCTTTAAACTGCGCTGATGTTGTGCAAGATGCGCGCGAAGTGTGGGCAAACTGCTGCGTTTCATCAGACAAAATGGATACAGCACCTGTCCGTTCATCATGACATAGGCCACGTCGGCCTGCGGCTGTCTGGCCAGACGCTGATGCAACCGTGGCAGCACATCGGGCGGAATATAGGTCACATCACAGGGAACAAACAGCACATAGTCGGCCTGCACATGGCCCCAGGCGCTTTTCATGCCCATCAACGGGCCTAGAAAACCGCCTTCATCATCATGATAACACTGCAGATGCGGCAGCAATCTAGCGTAAATAGAACGATCGCGATGGCTATTGATCCACAATTGCTGAATTTCTGTTTTAAAGCGCCGCTGGATTTTGAGCAGCTGGATGTCATCATCAAACTTTTGCAGCAGCTTGTTCATGCCATTCATGCGGCGGGCTTGTCCGCCCGCCAGAATGACCAGATCGGTCACAGGATAATCGGCCTGCATGATGGCGGAGTTGCGATTCATGGCATTTCCTCCATCTGACAGGCTTTAATCAGCCCACGGATTTCCGGTAAACATGAGCCACAATTGCCGCCAGCTTTTAAACAGGCCGTGATCTGTTTTTCATGGCTTAACTGCTGCTCCCGAATGGTCTGGATAATGCGGTTTTTGCCAACTTTAAAGCAGCTACATACCAGCGGTCCTTCATTGTTCTGTACCGACATCGCCTGTCCGGCCAGCAAGGCTTTGCGATGCGTGGCACTTAAACGCTCACGTTTAAACAGGCTGGCAACCCAGTCCCGATCGGGCAATAAAGCGTTGGGCGCAATATACAGGCTGGCAATTAAAATCCCGTCCTGTAACACCACACTATGGCTGATGAATGCCGATGGATCTTCCAGCTGCAGCCATTCAAAGCGGCTATCTTCCAGCTGCAGCAGCTGTTTAATCTGTGCGGCGGTATGTTTAAATTTTTTCCGGTCGGCCAGTTCATAACGCACCGCTTTGGCGGTCTGAATCTTGCTCCACCACGCTACCTGCGCCAAAGTGGCCTGAACTGCCGCTTCATGACCGTGGCGAATATACAGCACGCCCTGCCAGTCGGTATAAAATGGCTGGATGCTAACCGGGGTATGTTTAAATTCGGGTTCGCCGGAAATGGCATCCACCACCGGATTGACCACTTTTCCAATTCGCGCATCGGAAGCGACCTGATCATTCCAGTGAATGGGCGCAAACAGCTGACCACGGCGAATACCAGTCGAAACTTCAACCCGCAGTACACAACTGCCCCAGCGGGATTTCAGCTCCACCAGCTCCCCATCTTTCAGGCCATATTTCAGCGCATCATTGGGGTGAATTTCACAATAGGGCTCAGCTTTGTGAGTGCTTAAATTGGCCGATAAACCGGTACGGCTCATGGTGTGCCACTGGTCACGAATCCGGCCGGTATTCAGAATGAGAGGATAATCTTCACAAGCGCCATGTACCGGGTCGATGGCCTGAGTGGCAATAAAACGGGCTTTGCCATTTGGAAAGCTAAACTGTCCCTGGGTAAACAGCTGTTCCACCGGTGGATTCTGCTGAGGCGTTAATACTGGCCATTGCAACGGCTGCAGCTGTTCATACTGTTGCAGGCTTAGCTGGCTCAGACTGCTTAAATTAAAGTAGCGAAATAGCGGATAGTCCTGACGCTGTGTCACCGGACCATTTTCACAGGCCGATAAAGCCGCATGTTCCAGAAAAATCTCATGCACATGCTGATAATCGAAACCGCGAAAGCCCATGGCCTTGGCCATCTGACTGATCGCCCACCAGTCGGCCTTGGCCTGACCCGGTACGGGCAAAAAGGCACGCTGTCTGGAAATGCGCCGTTCGGAATTGGTAACACTGCCTTCTTTTTCGCCCCAGCCCAAAGCTGGTAATAAAACATCGGCATAGGCAGTGCTATCGGTATCCTGACAGATATCCGACACCACCACAAAATCACATTGCGCCAAGGCGCGTTTGACCTGATCGGCATTGGGTAAACTCACCACCGGATTGGTGGCCATAATCCACAGTGCCTTGATTTTCCCGGCTTCTACCGCTTCAAACAGATCGACCGCTTTTAACCCGGCTTGAGAGGCAATTTTGGGGCTGTCCCAGAACTGCTGTACCAGCTGCTGATGGGCCCGCTGATCCAGATCCAGATGTGCCGCCAGCATATTGGCCAGTCCCCCCACTTCACGGCCACCCATGGCATTCGGTTGTCCGGTCATGGAAAACGGTGCTGCGCCCGGCTTGCCAATTTTGCCTGTTAACAGATGGCAATTGATAATACTGTTGGCTTTATTGACCCCTTGTGAAGACTGATTGACCCCCATCGAAAACAAGGTCATGACTTTGTCAGTCTGGGCAAACTTTTCAAAAAACAGCTGTAATTTCTCGGCAGAAATCCCGGTACGCGCTGCCACATTTTCCAGCTGCTGCTCCGCGGCGCTGGCTTCTAACGCCTGCTGCAAGCCTTCGGTATAGGCAGCGGTAAAATTGTGGTCCTGATGACCGTTTTGCTGTAAGTACTGCAGCAAGCCGTTAAACAGCGCCACATCTTGCCCGAGCATAATCGGCAAATGTAAATCGGCCGCTTCACAGGTCGCGGTAAAGCGTGGGTCGACCACCACCACAAACAGATTGCGCTGTTCTTTGGCCTGCATCATGCGCTGATACAGAACCGGATGGCACCAGGCGGTATTGGAACCGACCAGCACCACCATCTCTGTCTGTTCAAAATCTGTATAGCTGGCAGGCACCAGATCTTCGCCAAAGGCCCGTTTATGCGCCGCCACCGCAGAAGACATACACAGCCGCGAGTTGGTATCAATATTAGCCGTGCCCAAATAACCTTTGACAAATTTATTGACCACATAATAGTCTTCGGTCAGCAATTGCCCCGAAACATAAAAAGCAATACTTTCCGGGCCATATTGCTCAATACAATGCTGGAATTTTTGCGCAATTTCGGTGGTGGCAGTCTGCCAGTCTGTTGGCTGACGGTTGTCCTTACGGCCCAGCATTGGGGTTAATACCCGTGTCTCTAACCCCAAGGTATCGGCCAGATTGCTGCCTTTAATACACAGTTTGCCAAAGTTGGCCGGATGCTGCACATCGCCTTCGACTTTCACCTGCACGCCCTGTGGTGAATGGCTGACATGGGCCTTAACCCCACAACCAACCCCACAATAAGGACAGGTGGTTTGCGTAGTCATCGTTTTTAATTCTGTGGAGCTATGCAGTTCCACCACTGGGATACTATTCATTGCTGCTGTGCTCCTTAATTATCTAAATTCACGTAATTCCGATTTTTATCTTGGCTTTATTTGAAATACGAAATTTGTGTAAGCATTCACTATCGTGAGGTGGCATGGATGCCACCGATTCCCATCATTACAGGACGTAATGTATGGGAATCTAAGATTTTTGTTACTTTTGATCTTTCAAAAGTAAGGGAGTGCCTACACGTAAACAGTTGTTTTAGCACTCCATTTGAGGCTATGACATCCTTCTTATGAAGTACTAATTACAGAGATCTAATTACCCTGCTTTCTTTAATGCAAAATCCCGACCAAATAGCAGTTTATTCCGAATCGAAGTGATTGGTGTCTGATCTACAATCAGCTCGGCATACCATGCACCATCCTCGGTATCACCAAACAGTACTGCACCAATGACTTTGTCTTTCTGGATGATGATGCGTTTATAAATCTGACGTTTTTCATCATTCAGGACAATGTCTTCAAAATCATCTTCCGGTTCAAAATTACCGGCCGAGAACACATCACAACCACTGACTTTGAGCTGGGTCGGAATAGTAGGTGCTTTAAAAGTCAGGCTGCCGTGTTCTGCCAAATGCGAGGCGCAGATGAAGGCCTGTCCCCACAGCGGCTCTACCAGACCAAAAGTTTGACCACGATGTTCGATACACTCACCGACTGCATAAATACTCGGGTCATAACTTTGCATGGTGTCATTGACCAGCACCCCACGCTGACAGCGCAGGCCGGCACTTTGCGCCAGTGCAATATTCGGACGGATTCCTACCGCAAACACCACCAGATCGGCATCGAGCAGCGTGCCATCTTTTAGCCGGACTTGTGTGACATGGCCATTTTCACCAAGCAGCATTTCGGTATTGGCTTCGGTCAGGATACGAATACCTTTTTCTTCAATACTGTTTTTCAGCATCAGGCTGGCTTTGCTATCCAGCTGACGATCCATAATACGGTCCATCAGATGCAGCACGGTAACGTTCATGCCACGCTGTTTCAAACCATAGGCCGCTTCAAGTCCAAGTAAACCACCCCCAATAACCACAGCATTTCGTTTCTGTTCGCAATATTCCAGCATCCGGTTCACATCATAGATATCGCGGAAGCTGAGCACACCGTCCAGCTCTGTGCCCGGAATTGGTGGAATAAAGGGCTGCGAGCCAGTGGCTAAAATCAGCCGGTCATAATTCACCACCTGCCCCGACTGGGTGAAGACTTGCTTGCGTGGACGATCAATTTTCACCGCAGCATCACCGGCAATCAGCTGAATACCTTTTTCGGCATACCAGGCATGCGGATGCAGCATGATATCGTCCACCGTTTTATCACCGGCCAAGACCGGGGACAGCATAATCCGGTTGTAGTTGCCCCACGGTTCTTCGCCAATCACGGTAATCTCGTAACGATCAGGTGCCATATCCAGCAAATCTTCCAGACAGCGCATGCCCGCCAGACCATTACCCACCAGCACCAGCTTCATTTTTTCCTGTTGCACGCCATTATTGGTGATATAGGTTTTTTGTGCGGTCGGACTGACAAAAACCCGGCCCTGTTCAATTTTGCTTGGAAACACCAGTAATTTCTGGTCTTTATCTTCCAGACAGCGGCCGGTGGCCAGACTGAAATGCTGTTTATAGATTGGTGATGCCACCACACGCTCACCTTGCAAATCACCCAGAATACCGCGCGACATCACATTGGCGCCGCTAAACGGGTCCTGATTACTCAGGGCATAAACACGCTGTTCCTGCCCCACACGGAAAATTGCAATCTGCTGGCCTTCCACCAAGGCTGCCACGCCGGTATGTGGGGTAATCTCCTCCAGATGACAGACCTCTACCCAATCCAGTTCATTCATATCTTTTAAAATTGTCATCATCGTTATCCTGTACTTTGGCATCTTCTGCTGCATATCTCATTTGGTTTTTCTGGCGGATTTGCTTCAGAAGATGTGTCTTGATCTTGAAGGTTATGCCTGCATCACCGGAATCCGGCTTTCATCACGCTCGGCCGCCGTTTTCGGGCGAATCTGCCCACGTTCGGTGGCAAACTGGATGTGCGGATCGTGCTGCTGCTCGGCTTTGGCATTGATAAAGGTTTTAAAGCGTTTACGTACTTCCGGATCTTCAATCGCGGTACGCCATTCATCCTGATAAGTACCCACCACATGCTGCATGCGGCGTTCTAGTTCTTCGGCCAGACCTAAGGAATCGTGCACAATCACGTCTTTCAGATAATCCAGCCCGCCCTCCAGGTTGTCGCGCCAAACCGAAGTACGTTGTAAACGGTCTGCGGTTTGAATGTAGAACATAAAGAAGCGGTCGATGTATTTGATTAAGGTACTGGTATCCAGATCGGAAGCCAGCAGCTCGGCATGACGCGGTTTCATGCCACCGTTACCGCAAACATACAGGTTCCAGCCTTTTTCAGTGGCAATCACGCCCACGTCTTTACTTTGTGCTTCGGCACATTCACGGGTACAGCCAGATACCGCCATTTTCAATTTGTGCGGAGAACGCAGGCCTTTGTAACGGTTTTCCAGGAAAATCGCCAAGCCAACTGAATCATCCACGCCATAACGGCACCAGGTGCTACCCACGCAAGATTTCACGGTACGCAGTGACTTGCCGTAGGCATGACCCGATTCAAAACCGGCATCAATCAGTTTTTGCCAGATTTCCGGTAACTGATGTACCTGCGCCCCAAACATATCCACGCGCTGACCACCGGTCAGTTTGGTGTACAGGCCGTATTCCTTGGCAATCTGGCCAATGGCAATCAGGCCATCTGGAGTCACTTCACCACCGGCCATTCGTGGGACCACCGAATAAGAACCATCTTTCTGGATATTGCCCAGATAGTAGTCATTGCTATCTTGCAGGCCGGCATGACTTGGTTTTAGCACAAAGTCATTCCAGCAGGAGGCCAGAATATTGGCCACAGTTGGTTTACAGATATCACAGCCCAGACCGTGACCATGTTGCTGGATTAAATCTTCAAAAGTCTTGATCTCGTTCACACGCACCAGGTGATACAGCTCCTGACGCGAATAGGCAAAGTGTTCACAAAGATGGTTATTGACCGTCACCCCTTGACGCTGCAATTCGGCTTTTAATACCTGAGTCACTAAAGGTGCACAGCCCCCACAAGCAGTTGCGGCCTGGGTACATTTCTTCAGTGCACCGAGTGAAGTTGAACCGGCTTCAATCGCCTGGCAGATATCGGCTTTAGACACGTTATTACAGGAACAGATGGTGGCGCTGTCTGGCAGCAAATCGACACCGCTGCCACCGGCTTTGGCACCTGACTCGGCAAAGCCCGGCATGATCAGGCTTTCTGGCTGTTCTGGAACTGCCAGACCATTCAGCATCATTTGCAGTAGATCGTTATATTCTTTGGCACAGCCAACCAGCACCGCACCCAGCAATCGGTTTTTTTCCGCATTAACCACAATTTTCTTGTAGATCAGCGCATCTTCATCGGCATAAAAATAGCTGAGTGAATTTGGAGTCATGGCATGTGCATCACCAATAGATGCCACATCCACACCCATCAGCTTTAATTTAGTGCTCATGTCGGCGCCAGCAAAGCAGTTCGGGTTTTGCTGCATCACATGCTTGGCGGCAATTCGAGCCATGTCATAGCCCGGTGCGACCAGACCGTAAATCTTGTTTTGCCACAGCGCACATTCCCCAATCGCATAAATATCCGGATTGGAAGTCTGACAGTAATCATTAATCACAATCCCGCCGCGCTCGCCAATGCTGAGTCCGCTTTGGCGCGCCAGTTCATCACGTGGACGAATCCCGGCAGAAAACAGGATGATATCGGTTTCCAGTTCAGCGCCATCACCAAACTTCATCACATGCTTGGCCGACGCGCCATCTTCAATTGAGGAGGTGGCTTTCTGGGTATGGACTTTCACGCCCAGATCTTCAATTTTGCTGCGCAGCACCTTACCGCCCAGGTCATCAACCTGCACCGCCATCAGACGCGGCGCAAACTCGACTACATGGGTTTCCAGATTTAGGTCTTTTAAGGCTTTGGCTGCTTCCAGACCAAGTAAACCGCCACCAATCACGACACCAGATTTGGCATTCAGACTAGCGGCTTTAATTGCATCCAGATCTTCAATAGTGCGGTAAACAAAGCAGTTTTCACGGTCATTGCCCGGAATAGGTGGCACAAAGGCATAAGAGCCCGTCGCCAGTACCAGTTTGTCATAGGCAATCACATCACCCTGATTGGTGGTGACCAGTTTATGTACCGGGTCAATAGCCGTGGCTTTGGTATTGAGGCGCAGATCAATGCCATAGGCATCGGCGAAGTCACTGCGGCATAAGCTTAAGTCTTTGGCAGACTTGCCGGTGAAGTATTCGGTTAAATGTACGCGGTCATAAGCCAAACGCGGTTCTTCTGCCAAAATGGTGATTTCAACCTCATCGCCCGCAGTTTCCAAAACCGATTCAATAAATTTGTGGCCGACCATACCGTGGCCAATCATGACAAGTTTCATACAGTTCTCCTCAATAATATTCTGTGTTGGCTTAGGCTGCGTTATTGCGTTCAACAATGGCCTGTTCGAACAGGCGTTGTTCTTTTTCTTTGTGCTCCACCGAGAAGCGAATCATCAGGACAAAACTTGCGGCAATTACCACCAGTCCGCCCAGAACCATCAGGCAGGTCTGAATATCCAGTACGCCTTTTAACAGGAAGCCTGCGGCGACTGCGCCGACGTTCCCACCAGCCCCAATAATGCCGGCCACGCCGCCCAGTGCATCGCGGTCAATAAATGGCACCAGTGCATAGGTCGCGCCGCAGGCCATGTGGGTAAACAGGGCAAAAATGGTCATGACTAAAATGGCCAGCATGGCGCTGTTCATTTGCGAGAACAGAATCAGGAACAAGCCTTCCATTAAAATCATGGCAAACAGCACTTTGGTACGCCCATCCAGACCGCTTTTTAGTGCTACCTTGTCAGAGACAATGCCGCCCAATGCACGGGCAAACAGGGCCAGCAAACCGAAGATGCCCGCCGCCATACCGGCTTCTTTCAGGCCAAAGCTAAAGTGTTCGACGTAATACATCGCCACAATGTTGTGAATAAAGATTTCAATCCCGAAACAGGCAGCATAGGCACCAAATAAAATCCAGACGCGGTAGTTACGTGCAGCATGCAGCAGAATCGCCATACCGCCTTTTTTGTCGCTGCCGACCTGAATGCCCTGTTCGCGTAACTCTTTAAAGTTGCCTTGGGTACAGTCCTGAGTCAGTTTCCAGTACAGGATGCCGACAATAATCATCATGATGCCCGGTACCAGCAAGGCAATACGCCAGCCCATGGCCTGCTCGACCCCAAACATGACCAAGGCAGATAACAGCAAAGGCATCAGTGCCTGGGTCGCACCACCGCCGGCATTGCCCCAGCCTGCCGTAGTGGCATTGGCGGTTCCCACCACATTCGGTGCAAACATGATGCTGGTGTGATATTGGGTAATCACGAAGCTGGCACCAATGGCGCCAATCAGCAAACGGAAAAACAGGAAAGATTCATAACTGTTGGAAGCCGCCACCCCAAACACCGGAATACTGCCGATAATTAACAAGGCGGTATAGGTTTTGCGCGGGCCGTATTTATCACACAGCGGCCCGACAATTAAGCGGACCAGAATGGTGATGGCCACCGCGGCAATATTGATATTGGCGATCTGATCTTTGGTTAGGTTGAACTCGCCGGCAATGACTGGCATTAACGGTGCGCAGGCAAACCAGGCAAAGAAACAGACAAAAAATGCGAGCCAACTCATATGGAAGGCTCTCATCGCTGAAGTTTTAAAGTTAAATAGACTTATTTTTGTCGCTTTATTCGCTTGCAAATTTGAAGACATGACCATCTCCTACCTGAACTGAACGTGTGGGTTAACCTGCTATACGGATAGCTGCATAACAGATTCGAACAGAGCGGACGTCGTTGGCCGTCTTTCAAATTTTGGGAGTCTTCTTTGACTCAGCTGGAATAATGCAGATAGCGTGCCAACTTTTTAGAAAGACTCAGTAGCTTGCTGTTTTTTATTGGGTTTTGAGGGTTATCTATGCTGGGTGAAGGTATTCAGATGCGAGTGGCATCCCAATTTTACGGTTCTGGCAGCCTCCTGTTTTATTTTTTGAAGTCCCCTGCCTTATCTTGGTGCGTTTTGTTTCATGCAAGTGCATCTTCCTGTTAAGTTCAGATTTAATTTTTGATTTTAAAGGTTTTATTTCAATAAATTTGGGTTTGGCACCATCTTTGCATTATTAAAAGCACTCGTTGTACAGACTCTATTGAGAGTTGCATGCCAAAACTGAAAATCGCGTTAATTGATGATGATCTCGAGCGCG
Source organism: Acinetobacter sp. AND/436 (assembly GCF_049546925.1). Classification (NCBI taxonomy): domain Bacteria; kingdom Pseudomonadati; phylum Pseudomonadota; class Gammaproteobacteria; order Moraxellales; family Moraxellaceae; genus Acinetobacter; species Acinetobacter sp. AND/436. Next base: position 61,422 of record NZ_JBMXBO010000009.1, on the reverse strand, counting down.
CAGAGTTCATCAAAGCCTCCTTGATTCAGCATGAATTTGAGGTGGTTGCCTGTTTAATTATCAATCATTCCAATATGTTCCATTTACAGCAATTGCATGCCGATGTAATTCTGCTGGATATGGACCATCCGCATCGGGACATTATTGAAAGCTGCGTCAGCCAGTTTGATTTACCGACCGTGCTGTTCACCAAAAACAGCCACAAAGACACCATCAAAAATGCCATTGATGCCGGTGTTACTGCCTATATTGTCGATGGGATTGATCCGGCCAAGCTGGACAGCATTCTGGAAATTTCCATCGAGCAGTTTAAAAAACACAAAAAGCTGCTGCACGATCTGGAAGAAACCAAAGGCAAACTGGCCGACCGTAAAGATGTCGAAAAAGCCAAGGTCTTGCTGATGCAGATGCATGCCTTAAGCGAAGAAGATGCTTTTGGCCTGCTACGCAAAAATGCCATGAGCCACCGGATGACCATTGGTGAAATGGCACGGCGCCTGCTCGATGCCCAGCAACTCCTGCAAAACCAATTTAAGGATTAGCCATGCATAACTTAGAAAAAACCGAACTTCAGATTGGCTATATTCCTTTGCTCGACTGCGTCGCCATTTTATGGGCCAAACAGCGTGGCTTTTTTGCCGATGCCGGCCTCAATGTCGAACTATTAAAAGAACCTTCCTGGGCCAGTTTAAGAGACCGGCTGGCCTTTGGTTTTATGGATGCCGCGCATTGCCTGTCGGCCATGTTACCGGCGGCGGCGCTCGGCACCGACCAACTGGGGATTCCGCTGCAAACGCCGCTGGTGCTAAGTACCAATCAGGCCTATATTAGCCTGAGTCAATCGCTGTGTTTTGAACTGGGCATCCAGTCGGAAGATGATGCCGCACACATCGCCACAAAACTGATAAATGCCCATCAGCAACGCCCGATACAACTGGCGCATGTGTTTCACACCTCGATTCATCATTACTGTTTAAGAGAATGGCTGGCCTTGGCCGACCCGATCCTGGCGAAAAATATTCAGCTCAGTACGCTGCCACCGCCATATATGGTCGAAGCGATTTCCCAGCAGCAGATTGATGGCTTTTGTGTTGGCGAACCCTGGAATACCCAGGCCGAATTACAGGGCTATTCTAAAATATTGCTCTCGGGTCAGCAGGTTATTCCGCAAGTGGCCGATAAAGTGCTGGCGGTAACCGCAGAATGGGCCGCCCAGCATCCGAATACCTTAAATGCCATGACCTCTGCCATTCAGTGCGCGCAAGCCGAATTGCACCAGCTGGAAGATGTACAAGCAGTCTGGCAAATGCTAAATGAGGCCGGCATCATCCAGTTTCCTTGTTCCGCACAGGTCCATGTCGAACGCTATTATTTTATTCAGAATATTATTCGCAGTTTGGTGGATGAATCGTCAGCCCAGCCGCAAGCGCAGGATTTTGTCTGGCTCACCGAACAAATGTTGAAATGGGATGCGCTGGATGTGCCCGAGGTGGAGAGTACTGCGGTCAGTCAACGCTGTATTTATCCGCTACCCTCAGGTCACGCCGAATAAAAAAGCCCGCAACGATGGCGAGCTTTTTTATGGCTATTTTTGCAGTCGACAGACTTAGTCGGCAGAAATATCTTCAAACAGCACTGAAGATAAATAGCGCTCGCCACCATCTGGCAAAATCACCACAATATTTTTACCGGCATTTTCCGGACGTGCAGCCAGCTGTGCCGCAGCCGCCATTGCGGCACCACTGGAAATTCCAACCAGAATGCCTTCCTGGGTTGCTGTCTTACGCGCAAAATCAATTGCTTCCTGGCTTGGAATGGCAATGACTTCATCAACCAGGTCTAAATCGAGGTTTTTAGGAATAAAGTTGGCGCCAATACCCTGAATTTTGTGTGGTGCCGGGCTAATCGCTTCACCACGTTTGGCCTGACCAATAATGGCTGATTCTGCCGGCTCAACCGCCACCGAATACAACGGCTGGTTCTGCACTTTTTCGAAATAACGCGAAATACCGGTAAGCGTACCGCCTGTGCCCACGCCGGCAACCAGAATATCGACCTGACCGCCAGTCGCCTGCCAGATTTCAACCCCAGTGGTTTTTTCATGAATGTCCGGGTTGGCCGGGTTTTCAAACTGCTGCGGCATAAAATAGACATCCGGTTGCTCCGCCACCAAACGCTCGGCTTCTTCAATCGCGCCTTTCATGCCTTTGGCTGGTTCGGTCAATACCAGATTGGCGCCCAGCGCTTTTAATACTTTACGGCGTTCAATACTCATGCTGGCCGGCATGGTTAAAGTAATCGGATAACCTTTGGCTGCTGCTACAAAAGCCAGCGCAATACCGGTGTTGCCGCTGGTTGGCTCAACAATATGCATGCCAGCTTTAAGCGCGCCACGCTGTTCTGCATCGGCCACCATTGCCGCACCAATCCGGCACTTGACGGAAAATGCCGGATTACGGCTTTCCACTTTGGCAAATACATTGGCTCCCCCGCCAATGACACGATTAATGCGCACCAGTGGCGTATTGCCAATGGCTTCGGCATTGTTGGCATAAACCGCAATCCCCAAATTGTCCGGGGCGGTAAAAGCTGTATCTGTTGTCATCATGTTTTCCTTAAGTCTTTTTTCATTTACCTCACCTTCTATCATACAGGCTTCTTTAAATTTTAAAATTCGATTTCTCTAAGATTGGTTACAATAAAAACTGAATAAGTTTCACACAAATACGGCCAGTTTTTCGTTAAATTAGGTGATCACCCCATGAAATCTATTCAGTCCAGCCTATAAATCGCTGTAAACTTAGTTCAATTTTGATCTTGACTGACGACCGTGTCAGCCCACCGGCCTCAGGTTCTACTGTAAAAACAGCCCATCCGGCCCATGAAAATATTTAGGGAATGCAATGTCTAACAAGAGTTACAGCCGAATTTATCGTAACCTGACGCAAAAAATTCTAGATAAGATTGTGACCCCGCAAGTCCTGGGCAGCACCAGCGAACTGGAACAGAATCTGGCGCAGAATCAGCTACATACCCGTATCTGCTATGTACTGCAAGATGCCTCTTTAAGTAATACTGTACTGATTGATAAAGAAGCGCAAGCGCGTGGCCTGCCTTCGGTGTTTTCACCACTGATTTTAGGCCAGTACAATGAAGATAACTCGATGCTGGCACTGAATGAGCAGGATCATCCGCATGACAGCTATCATTATTCAGCCCGCCTGATTCGTCTAATTGAGGCCTTGCAGCAGCATCCGGATCAGGATGTGCAGCTAGTACCGGTAACTGTGCTCTGGGGGCGTGCGCCGGAATATGAAGATTCCTGGTTTAAAGCCCTGTTTGCCGATGCCTGGGCCAAACCGAACAAGCTGAAACAAACCCTGAATATTTCCTTATATGGCCGTGAAAACTATATTGAATTTCACAAGCCGGTATCGTTAAGAGCTTTGCTGGAAACCGCGCAGACCGAGCGCCCGAACTTTTCTCCGGCGCATTTTGTGGTGCAAACCCTGGACCAGAACTTTAACCAATATAAAGAAGCCATTTTAGGCCCTGACCTGTCCGACCGCCGCAACCTGATCAATAAACTAATGAAAACCGAGGCGGTGCAACAGGCGATTCGTAAAGAAAGTATTGATAAAAAAGTCAGCATGTTTGAGGCAGAAAACCGTGCCAAAAGCTATCTGACCGAAATTGTATCGGACTTTTCCTATTCGACTTTACGCTTTGCCGAGCTGGCACTGACCAAACTCTGGACCCAGCTCTATGACGGGATTGAAGTGCATCATTTCGATACCGTGCGTGAACTGGCCAAAGACTATGAAATTGTCTATACGCCGTGTCATCGCAGTCATATTGACTATCTGCTGCTGTCCTATGTGATTTTTAACCGTGGCCTGATGGTGCCGCATATTGCTGCCGGCATTAACCTGAATTTACCGGTGGTTGGGCAAATTTTACGTGGTGGCGGTGCCTATTTTATTCGCCGTACCTTTAGTGGTAATGCACTATATACATCGGTATTTAAGGAATATCTGCACAGCCTGCTGTCACGCAATACCCCGCTGGAATATTTTATTGAAGGTGGCCGTTCCCGTACCGGCTTATTGCTGCCACCGAAAAAAGGCATGCTGTCGATGACGGTGCAAAGCCATTTACGCGGTGCCACCAAACCGATTGCCTTTATTCCGACCTATTTTGGCTATGAAAAGCTGATGGAAGGTACCTCTTATTTAAATGAGCTGAATGGCAAGCCCAAAGAAGCTGAATCGTTATGGGGCATTTTGAACTCGGCGCGGAAAATTGAAAAAGTATTTGGCCAGGTCTATGTCAACTTCGGCGAACCGGTGTTTCTGGACAATATTCTGCAACAGAATCAGGCCGATCAGATCCAGCTTTCAATTCATGATGAATTGCCACGTCCAGTCATCAACACGGTTGATCAGGCAGCACGGGAAATTCTGGAAAATATCAATAAAGCGGTGGTGATTAACCCGATTTCGCTGATTTCCACCATCTTGCTGAATGCACCGCAACATGCCTTAAGCCAGGATGATTTACTGCGCCAAATTGAACAGTATCGTGAGCTGCTTAAAGCCACCCATTATGATGATCGGATGATTATCACCCAGCTGTCGGCACCAGAAATTATTGAATATGCGCTGAAGCTGAAACAGGTCGAGCATTATCAGCAGGATAACCAGACCTGGATTCGTGTGGCCGAAAGTCAGCGTATTTTACTCAGCTACTTTAGTAATAATATTCTGCACTGCTTAAGCTTACCGGCGCTGATTGCCCTGCTCGTGCAGGATATGCCGGCGATCACCACAGCGCAGCTTAAGCAGCATGTCAGCCGCTTATATCCATTCCTGAAATCGGAACTGTTTTTAAAATGGTCAGCCACAGAACTTCCTGCGCAGATTGACCGTATTCTTGGCAGCATGCAGCAACTGGGCTGGATTGACGTGTCGGAGAACATTCAGCTGCTTGAACTCCAAGCAACACATCCAATGCATAGTCTGGCAACGCTGGCACGCAGCAGCCTGAACAACTTTGTGTTGATTAGCCAATTATTGCAGGAATACGCCGAGCCGTATCAGTTAGATTTAAAAGCGCTGGAAAAAATGGCCAAAACCGTATTTAAACGGCTGGCAGAGTCAGGCAATTTAAACAGCGGTTATTACTTCGACAGTGCCACGTTAAAGAGCTTTATGGGCAGTTTACAACAGCTTGGACTGCTGGAGATGCAAGGTCAGCAGTTACAACTGAAACCACAATTTGATACAGAAATATCAGATTATCTGGGCTGGTATGCCCCTGAGCTGCAACAGCAGATTGCAGATAAGCTGCTGTTCTCTGAGAAAGAAATCAAACAGTTTAAAGAGTATAGTAAAAAATAAAGTATCAGATTCTCAGATATTATTGTGATACTAATCACACGATCTTATCAGTTAATTTGATATATTTTTTCACAAAAAACAATGGGGTTTTGGCGCTTTTATTCAGCGCTTTGCCCCGACTCGCTCTATACTAGCAGCAACGTGTTTTAGAGAAATTAACTATGAGTGATGGTCTTGAAATAGACGTAATGCGTGATTCTGCTGAAACTGTCGTAACGATTTTAAAATCGCTTGCCAATACCGACCGTCTATTGATTCTTTGCCATCTTTCCCAACAAGAGTTGAATGTATCGCAAATTGAGGAAATTACTCAAATTCGCCAGCCGACCCTGTCGCAACAGCTGATGATGTTGCGTAAAAGTGATGTGGTGAACACCCGCCGAGACGGTAAACAGATTTATTACACCATTAAAGATCCGAAACTGGTTGAAGTTCTCAGCACGCTCTATCGACTGTATTGCCCGGCTACCCCACTTTAATAAATTTTGCATAGGCAGATTTCTTAGCATTTTTTATGCATAATATATCTAAATTTATGATTTAGATTTTTATATGTCAGATTTTAAGTCACGCCTGCTCAATCGCTTACCCGCCTGGCAATGGTTAAAACATTATAATACCGTGACCCTGAAATCTGACCTGCTGGCCTCGCTAATTGTCATTGCGATGCTGGTGCCGCAAGGTATGGCTTATGCCATGCTGGCTGGTCTTCCACCGGTGATGGGACTGTATGCCAGTGTACTGCCGATGATCATCTATGCCTTTTTCGGCAGCAGTCCTACGCTTTCGATTGGCCCGGTGGCCATCATCTCCATGATGACCTTTGCCACTTTAAATCCCTTATTTGAAGTCGGCTCTCCGGTGTATATTCAAGCCGCCTGTCTGCTGGCGCTGATGGTTGGGGTCATTTCCCTATTGCTCGGTATGCTGCGCTTTGGCTTCCTGATCCAGCTGATCAGCCATCCGGTTATTAAAAGCTTTATTATTGCTTCGGCACTGCTGATTGCACTGGGCCAGTTAAAGTTTCTGTTTAATGTGCCGTTACAAGCCAACAATATTCCAGAATTTGTGCTGAGTGTCTTTGAATATATCGGCCTGATGCATTGGGAAAGCCTGATCTTTGGTATCGCATCCATTCTGTTTTTGGTCTTCATGCCGAAGTTTTTTAATCTGGAAGCAGTCAAACAGCGCCTCGGAGCCAGCGGGTTTATCATTAAATCTTTACCGCTGGTGCTGGTGGTGGTCTCCATTGCCCTGGTCTATTTTTTCAATCTGCAACAGGTCGGCATTAAAACTGTCGGTGAAATTCCTTCCGGTTTCCCGGCGCTGTCGATGCCGTTCTGGAATCTGGAGCTGGTACTGCAACTGTTACCCGGCGCCGCCATGATTGCCATGATCAGCTTTGTGGAGTCATTATCCATTGCCCAGGCCACCGCCTTGCAGCAGCGTAGCCAGCTGAATAGCAATCAGGAACTCATTGCCCTGGGTGCAGCCAATATTGGGGCCGGCCTCAGTTCAGCCTTTCCGGTGACCGGCAGCCTCTCACGTACCGTGGTCAATGCCGATGCCGGTGCCAAAACCTCCATGGCTGGCGTGCTGTCATCTTTGTTTATTGTGCTGGTCAGTCTGTATTTCACCGGCTTTTTCCGTGATCTGCCACTGACTGTACTGGCAGCGACCATTATTGTGTCAATCTGGAAACTGGTCGAGCTAAAACCGTTTATCGACACTTGGCGTTATTCCAAGGCTGATGGTCTGGCGATGTGGATTACCTTCTTCGGCGTGTTATTTATTGATATTTCTACCGGGCTGATTATCGGGATTGTTTCAACCTTTATTCTGCTGCTGTGGCGTATTAGCCGGCCGCATATTGCCGAAATTGGACTGGTCGAAGGCACCCAGCATTTCCGTAATATCCAGCGTCATCAGGTCATCACCTCGGCCAAAGTGCTGTCGATCCGGATTGATGAAGACCTGACCTTTTTAAACTCCAATACCTTAAAAGGTTTCCTGATTAATGCAGTCAGCCAGAAACCGGAACTGGAGCATGTGGTAATTAACGGTTCCAGTATTAGTGCCATTGATTTAAGTGCGCTGGAAATGCTGGAAGATCTGGACAATGAACTGAGAAAACTGAATATCCAGCTGCATTTTTCCGAAGTTAAAGGCCCGGTCATGGACAAACTGCAACGCTCTAAATTACTGAATCATTTAAGCGGTAAAATTTTCCTGACCCATTATCAGGCCATTCGCGAGCTGAGTCCGGACATCACCTAAGATGCCGATCCTGTCTGCTTTTCAGGCAATTATTCGCCCTAAAAAGCAGGCATAAGCATAAAAACATGAAAAAATCATGACTTTTGCATAGCTTAATTTTTCGAATATTCTATTTAAAAACAGCCATTTGATTTTTATATGAATTTTTTTTTGTAAGCTATTTAAATTTTCGGTATAAAATACATCGCTAATTTTTCCCTATATTGTCCGTAATTCAGACAAGGCCTTCCTATGTTCTCAGCATTTCTGCGCTTGAGCTTAGTCACTCGAATTCTGATCGCTATCATTTTAGGTGTGATAGTTGCGGTGGCTTTTCCACAATTTGCGCCCTACTTAAGCCTGCTCGGCGATTTATTCATTAAAGCGCTTAAATCCGTGGCACCGATTCTGGTGTTTGTCCTGGTGTTATCCTCTATTGCCAATTTCAAGGTTGGCCATAGTGCGCATATCCGCCCGATTATGCTGATGTATGCCGCAGGTATGTTCCTGGCTGCGCTGGCTGCAGTAATTGCCAGCAGCCTGTTCCCAAGCACGCTGTTCCTGGATATTCCGGCCAATACCGACATGCAACCACCGGGCAGTCTGGCTGAGATTTTAATGAATCTGCTATTAAGTTTTGTGGCTAACCCGGTAACAGCAATTAGTGAAGCCAACTTTATTGGTATTCTGGCCTGGGCCGTGGCTCTAGGTGTGGCCTTCCGTCATGCAACTGACAATACCAAAGCCTTCCTGACCGATGCTGCAGATGCTGTGAATAAAGTAATCCGTCTGGTCATTAACTTTGCGCCGTTTGGTATTTTCGGTCTGGTGGCGGTGACTTTTGCCGAATCGGGTATGAGTACACTGGTTAGCTATACGCAATTATTAACTGTGCTGATTGGTACCATGATTTTCGTGGCGCTGGTGATTAACCCGATGATGGTGGGCTTTGTCACTCGTTCCAATCCATATCCACTGGTATTCAAATGTTTACGTGAAAGTGGTATTACCGCCTTCTTTACCCGTAGCTCTGCCGCTAACATTCCGGTAAACCTGGATTTGGCCAAGCGTTTAGGGGTACAGGAATCGACTGCCAGTGTTGCTATTCCGTTGGGTGCTGCGATTAACATGGCTGGTGCTTCTGTAACCATTACTGTGCTGTCACTGGCGGCGGTGAATACTTTAGGTATTCAGGTTGACTTTAGCACCATGCTGATTTTATCCGTGGTCGCAACAGTTTCGGCTTGTGGTGCATCAGGTGTGGCCGGCGGTTCATTGCTGCTGATTCCGGTGGCGTGTGGTCTGTTCGGAATTTCATCGGACATCGCCATGCAAGTGGTGGCCATTGGTATGGTGATTAGCGTGTTGCAAGATTCAACTGAAACTGCACTAAACTCATCTACCGATGTATTATTTACTGCCGCAGTTGATCGTAGTTTGCGTTAATATATGCACTACGTCTGTTGATTAATCAATGAATTATGCCATTTCAAAAATTACCGCTCTGGGTTCAGCTGGGTGCATTTTTTCTTTCTGTGAATGCAGGAATCATTAATGTTCTAGGACTGGTGACTGTGTTGCACCAGTCCGTTTCCCACATGACCGGTAATGTCAGCATGCTGGCAATGGCACTTTTGGACTGGCAATGGTCACAGGTAATTTATCTGTTTCTGGTCGTTGTCTGTTATGTGATTGGTTCATTTTATAGTGGACTTATCTTGGGAAATAGCCACTTTCTCCTCGGACGCCGTTATGGGCTGCCGCTGAGTTTAGTGGCTATTTTTATTCTGCTGTGCTGGATTTTACTGCCGTATTTCCCGCGTTATGCATTGCTCTGGGCCTGTGTAGCGATGGGCGTTCAAAACGCCATGATCAGCTATTACAAAGGCACCATCATCCGGACCACGCATTTATCCGGGGTATTGACCGATTTGGGTCTGGCCTTGGGCTATCGCGTGCGTGGCCTGCATGTTGGCAAACGCCGGGTGATTTTGCACCTGCTGATTTTAATTGGCTTCTTTATTGGCGGTCTGGTTGCGACAGCGGTTTATCCTTTATTACAATTAAACTCTTTCCTGGTGCCGGTAGCTTTAAGTTTTAGCTTAAGTCTGGTGTACTGGGTGATTTATTTTCGTTATCGACATTTTCAGAAATAGTTCGGACATTTTCTCATGGTCAAAAATGCATTACAGGCACAGTTACTCAAAGCAGGTTTAGTCGATAATAAAAAGGCTAAAAAACTGTCTAAACAGGCAGTACATGAGCAGCGCACAGGTGTGAGTAAAGATGCTGAAGTCAAAGCCAAAATCGAGCAGGACAAACAGCAGAAAATGGCCCGTGATCAGGCGCTGGAACAAGAGAAAAAAGCCGCCTTACAGGAAAAAGAGCTGAAAGCTGCCATCATGCAAATGATCAACCAGCATAAAATCCGCGACACCGATGGCGACAGCGTGTATCAGTTTATTGATGGCACCATTAAAAAAGTCTACATCAACCAGCAGATTTATAATGCACTGGTGGCCGGAAGTCTGGTGATTGCCAAGGAAAATGAAGCTTATGCCTTCTTGCCAAAAGCGTTGGCGGAGCGTATTAACCAGAAAATGGAAGGCTTTATTCTGGTGAATAATTCACAAAGCAACGCGGATACCACCGATGAAGAAGATCCGTATGCTGCTTATGTCATTCCAGATGACCTGATGTGGTAAGCACTACAAAGCAAACCGGCTTGGGCCGGTTTTTTTATGGGCCGTTTCATGTGATTCAGAGCCGATTAAACGTAAGCAGATGCACAGGATATGTATAAAAATTTTATTAGAGGTTATAAATTTAAACATAAACCTTTAAACTCTATCACATTTTTAAAATGAATTAAGCGAGGATCACTTGGAACAGTTTGACGTCATCCAGAATCTGCAAGACTGGATAGATCAATACCCATGGCTAGAAATGCTATCATCTCTCAGTATTGTGATTTTATTGGCAATTATTGCCAATTTTATTGCCAAGCAGGTGGTGGTACGTGGCATTCGCAAGCTTATTTCCAAACTTCCTTTTGCCCACAATGAAATTATTGCCGAACACAGCGTCATCCGCCGTATTGCCAATATTGTGCCGGCGATTGTAATCATGAACGGGATTACCACCGTTCCGCATTTGTCCGATAAAGCCATCACCTTTGTACAGATGGGTGCTCAGGCCTTTATCTTCCTGACCATCGCCCTGGCCATTGGCGAATTGCTGAATATCTTTAACCTGATTTACCAGCGCAATCCCAAGTCACGCAATAAACCAATCAAAGGCTATTTGCAGCTGGTCAAGCTGATTATCTTTATTGTCTGCGGTCTGATGATTCTGGGCACCTTCCTGAAAAAAGATGTATTCACCTTGCTGGCCGGTTTTGGTGCCATGGCCGCGGTGCTGATGCTGGTGTTCCAGAATACGATTTTATCGCTGGTGGCTTCAGTACAGATTGCCTCTTATGACATGGTGCGTTTAGGGGACTGGATTGAAATGCCATCTTTAAATGCCGATGGTGATGTCATTGATATGTCATTACATACCGTCACAGTACAGAACTTTGACAAGACCATTACCACCATTCCGACCAATAAATTAATTACCGACACCTTTAAAAACTGGCGCGGTATGCAGGAAGCCGGTGCACGCCGAATTAAACGCTCGATTCATATTGATCAGAGCAGCGTGCATTTCATGAGCGCTGAAGAACAGGCCAAGCTGAAAGAGTTTATTTTGCTGGATCAGTATTTAAATACCAAAGCGGAAGAACTGGAGAAATTTAACCAGCAACTGAACAACCATGCCCAGTACAATCATCGTCGTCTGACCAATCTGGGAACGTTCCGTGCTTATGTTGAGTTTTATCTTCAGCAGCATCCGGGCATTAGTAAAAACCAGTCCCTGATGGTGCGTCAGCTGCAACCGACCAGCGAAGGCTTACCACTGGAGATTTATGCCTTTACCAATACCACGGTCTGGAAAGAGTATGAAAATATCCAGTCAGATATTATGGATCATTTACTGGCAATTATTCCGGAGTTTGGTTTACAAGTGTATCAGGCGCCATCTGGAACCGATTTTAAAGAGTCGTTTAAAGCATCTTAAGTTTTTAGACTGAAACTAAACACATGAGAACCCACCGCTTGGTGGGTTTTCTTTTTCATCTTCCCTTTCGAATGTATCAGACTCATTTCCCTGTTCTTTCTTACCTAAACACTGCCCGCTGATGTTTACAATGACACAGCATTGCAGCACGCTGTTTTTACGTATACTGATACGTATACTGAAATTAAGCTTATAAAAGAAAGAGGTACATCCTGCATGAAAATTAAAATGCCGTTAATCTTCGCCAGTGTTCTGCTTGCACTTTCAGCTCCTGCCTTTGCGGATGATGACCAGAAAATTATTGCGCAAGCAGCAAAAAATATTATGACCACTGCGCAGGCACTGAAAGCCGCAGATGAAACACCAGTTACGGTGTATGGCACTATTCATAAACATATTAAAGATGATATGTACCAGCTTCAGGATCAGACCGGCATCATCCATGTCGAAATTGATCATGATCTGGCGACACCGGCGCAATTGCTGAATCCGGGTAAAAAAGTCCGGGTGGTCGGTGAAGTGGATACACACCGTTATAAACCAACCGATATTGATGTAGTCGAGATTGAAATTCTGTAAGTCTCAGGCAGATATTTTCTGATCGAAGCTCGCAAAAAAATATGAGGTTTCTTTCAACTGCAAAGCCTTATTTATCTGCCTGATTTTAAAGCAGCACCGCCCTGAAAAGTTTTACTTTTCTTTTAAACTGGGTATTCTTGGCAATAAATCTGTTGTTTATCTCGCAAGCAGTAATCGTGATCAGTAGCGCATTGAATAGAACATGCTCTTCGTCTGTACAAGCCGCATGGCCGATACCAATGATGATCATCAATCTGCTTGCTCAAAAGGACATTGTGTATGTTTAAGTGGTTCGAGAGCCTGGTTAATCCATACCCCACCAAAGGTTTAAATAAACCACTACCTACCCGTTTTTTTCCTTTTGTCTGGCAGGCCGCGCGCGGTGTTCGTCCGTACTTATTGCTATTGGTGCTGTGTACCGCAGGTGCGGCAAGTTTTGAAGCCCTGCTCTATGCCAAAATTGGCGAGCTGGTGAACTGGCTCAGTCAAAGTCAGCCAGATACCTTTCTGGCCGAACATCAAACCAATCTGACTATTCTGACTTTTATCCTGCTGGCCAATATTTTCTTTGCTAGTTTGCAATCCATTATCAAACATCAGATTTTATATAGTAATTTCCCGATGCGCCTGCGCTGGCGTTTTCACAACTTACTGCTGCGTCAAAGTCTGGATTTTTTCCATAATGATTTTGCCGGGCGGCTATCGGCCAAAGTCATGCAAACAGCGCTGGCGGTACGAGAATTCTGGATTATTCTGGGCGATATGCTGGCCTATGTGGTGATTTACTTTATTACCATCAGCGTGGTGTTAGGCGCCATTTCACCTATGCTGATTATCCCGTTGCTGGTATGGCTGGGCCTGTTTATTGCCGCAGCCAGTTATTTTATTCCACGTTTAAGCAGAATCTCCAATAGCCAGGCTGATGCCCGCGCCGTCATGACCGGCCGCGTGACCGATGCCTATACCAACATCCAGACCGTGAAACTGTTTGCCCATGCCGGCCGCGAAAGCCAGTATGCCAAAGAATCCATGCAGGAATTTATGGTCACGGTCTATAAGCAGATGCGTTTGGGCGCACAGTATGAAATCAGCATTAACCTGCTGACGGTTGTGCTGTATGTCGGTGTGCTGGGTACGGCGCTGTGGTTATGGATGAATGGCCAGGCAGAACTCGGCATTATTGCCGCCACCACCGCCATGATTCTCAAGCTGAACAGCATTGCTGAATTTATGATGTGGCAAACCTCGGCGCTGTTTGAAAATGTCGGTACCATTCAAGACGGGATGAAAACCCTCGGCCGCCCGATCACAATTGAAGATAAACCGGATGCCAAAACCTTGAATGTCGCGCAAGGTGAAATCAAATTTGAAAATGTCAGCTTTGCCTATAATGACAAAAACGTAATTGAGCAGTTTAACCTGACCATCCGTCCGGGTGAAAAAATCGGGATTGTCGGACGTTCCGGTGCCGGGAAATCGACCCTCATCCAGCTGTTACTGCATTTTTATCAGATTAATCAGGGCCGGATTCTGATTGATGGTCAGGATATTGTCGATGTCACCCAGGACAGCCTGCGTAAGAATATCGCGCTGGTAACACAGGACACGTCGCTGCTGCATCGTACCGTGGCTGAAAATATTAAATATGGCCGCCCTGATGCCAGCGATGAAGAGATGTATGCTGCAGTGGCCAAAGCCAAGGCTGAAGAATTTATTCCGCAGCTGACCGATTTACGTGGCAAACGCGGTTATGAAGCCTATGTAGGTGAACGCGGCGTGAAACTGTCGGGCGGACAACGTCAGCGGATTGCGATTGCCCGGGTATTCTTAAAAGATGCGCCCATTTTAATTCTGGATGAAGCCACCAGTGCGCTGGATTCTGAAGTTGAAGCCGCAATTCAGTCCAGTCTGGATGAACTGATGCAAGGTAAAACCGTTATTGCGATTGCTCACCGTTTATCGACCATTGCGCAGATGGATCGCCTGATTGTGCTGGATCAGGGTCAGATTGCCGAACAAGGCACGCATGATGAACTGGTGGCACTGAACGGAATTTACGCTCAGCTGTGGCAACGCCAAACTGGTGGCTTTCTGATTGAGCAACAACAATTAAAGCAAAAACAAGGAACCTGATATGTTGTATCTGGAAGATTTGAAGGTGGGTGATCACTTTGTCAGTCGTGACTACGAAATGACTTTAGAAGAAATTCAGCAGTTTGCCCACCTGTATGACCCACAAATTTTCCATACCGATGTGCAGCAAGCCGCGCAGCATCCGGTATTTCAAGGTATTGCCGCCAGTGGCTGGCATACTGCCGCGGTAACTATGCGTTTATGGACCGAATGTTTTCCGGTGGCACATGGCCTGATTGGTTCAGAATCCAGTCTGCGCTGGCCGCGTCCGACCCGTCCGGGTGACCTGATTCATGTTGATGTTGAAATTACCGCCATCAGTCCATCAAAAACCAAGCTGGACCGTGGTCTGGTCAGTTATGTGACACAGGCCTTAAACCAGCATGGTGAAGTTTTACTGATTTCGACCACCAAAATTGTGGTGTTCCGGCGGGATGCACAGGTGGCCTAAGCAGTCATTTTGTCAAACAATTTTTCTAGTTTTCCGGTTTTTTTCATGCCAATATAGGCAAGCAAATTTAAAAAATAATACTCATTAGTGCAATGGACCGTGCATGAAAACACTTTTACCGCGTCAGGATCAGGGTGTTCCTGGTGTTTATGGCTTACTTATTCTGGATGTTGTTTCCCGTTGGGGATATAACGCTGAAACCTTTTTTGCTCCCTTCCATCTGACCACTGAACAACTGGCCGATCCTGACTTTCGGATTCCGACCAGCATGGCCAATGACATGGTCAAACATGCGCTGTATCTCACCGGTGAATCGACGCTGGGCTATCATTTAGGCACGCAAATGCGCATCTCGATTCATGGCTTTATCGGCTATGCGATTATGACTGCCAATGATATTAGTGATGCTTTAATGCTGGCCAACCGCTTTATTCAGCTGCGGATGCCCTTTTTACAGCTGTTTTTCTCTACCTTTGGTGAAAAAGCCACCCTGCAGCTGCAAGGTGAAATTGATCTGGAACCGCTCAGAACCGAAATTGCGATTGCACTGATTATTGGCATGATCACCATGGCCAAAGCCATTACCGGCATGGAGCATCTTTCTGGTGAAGTCGATTTTGATTTCCCGGAACCGCTGGGCTTTGAAAAATATGCAGCCAAATTCCCGAATCACAGTTTCCGTTTTGACCAGCCCTATCTGATCTTGAGTTTTGACAAGCAGTATTTGGGGCTGAAAATGATTCATGCCGATCCTATTGCCAGCCAGATTGCCATTAACCAGTGCGAAGCCGAACTTTCTGCCTTGGGTGAACGGCGCCGCCTGTCGATGCGCGTGCGCGATATTCTGACCAATTCCGAACAGCATTATTTAAGTATCGAGCATGTCGCCGACCAGCTGCATATGTCAGATCGCACCCTGAAACGCCAGCTGGCAGCCGAAGGCACCTCTTTTTCTACCCTGGTTGATGAAGTCCGTTACCGGCATGCCACCTCGCTGCTGTCACGTACCGATTACACCCTGGAACAGATTGCCGATGAACTGGGTTATAGCGATGTCGCCAATTTTAGCCGCGCCTTTAAGCGCTGGAGTGGCCGCAGTCCAAGCAACTGGCGTAAAGATCCGTATTTATAAAACTTTTGTTTTTCTGCAAAAGCATGTATAAACATGCCAAAAATGATTTAAATAGTTAAGGAGTCATCATGAATCACCCTTCAGAACTGAAATATGCACGTACACACGAATGGGTACGCATTGAAGGTGATCTTGTTGTTACAGGTATTTCTGATCATGCTCAAGATGCACTGGGCGATCTGGTCTATGTCGAAGCACCTGAAGTGGGCCAGCAAGTGACCGCGGGTGAACAGGCCGGCGTGGTGGAATCTGTGAAAACTGCGTCTGACATTCACGCACCAGTATCCGGCACAGTGGTTGAAATTAACCCTGCGCTGGAAGATGACCCGGATTTTGTGAATGATGAGCCGTATGGCAAAGGCTGGATTTATAAAATCAAGCCAGACAACCTGGCCGATGTCGAAAAACTGCTTTCAAGCAGCGAATATGAAGCCGGTTTATAAAAAATAATCTTACAAGAAGATCAGCCTACGGGCTGATTTTTTTAGCTTAAAAGCCAAATTAAGTGCAATAAATATCATATTAAGATAATTTAATTAATAAAATTTAATAAATACCATTAAAATAAACATAGATTATAGTAATACTATATTTTTACCGTAAAGTAATTTAAGATAGGCCTTGTCTCTCCCATGTACCAATAGCGGCAGATCAGCACAACAACAAACGCCCTATTGATCCCAGCACAAAGGTTTAATATGTCAAACACCGCGTCACAGCCTTTATGGAACAAACCTTTTCTTCTGTGTTTTTCCAATAACCTGTTTCTGTTTATTTTCTATTTTGCCCAGACCACCATTTTGCCAATTTATATCCTGAATGAGCTGAACGGTTCACTGGCACAGGCCGGTCTGGCCATGACCCTGTTTATGGTATCTTCTATTCTGGTTCGGCCATTTAGCGGGTTGATTATTGAAAAGCTGGGCCGTAAAAAGACCTTGTTCCTGTCCGAAAGCATGTTCTGCCTGCTGTCTTTTGCCTATATTTTTGCTGACAACCTGACCCTGCTGCTGATCATCCGTTTTATTCATGGTATCTGGTTCAGTATTTTAACCACCGTTACCGTACCAATTGCCAATGACTTTATTCCGGAGCAACGTAAAGGCGAAGGCATGGGCTATTTTGTCATGTCGGTGAATTTAGGGATTGTCCTCGGACCTTTGCTGGGTATTTCCTTAATCCAGACCTGGTCCTATAGCATTATCGCGACTGTGCTGGCGGTGATTATCAGCCTGGGCTTTGCCTTCTGTTTTATGATTCCGCTACGTGAGCCAGAAAAAAATGCGACTGCTGAAACTGTTCGCCGTAAGCTGTCGCTGCATGACTTTATGGAAAAAAAAGCCTTAACGGTTTCAGTGATGGCGATGCTGGTGGCCTTTTCCTATGCCAGCATCATGTCTTTTATTTCCACCTATGCCGAAGAAAAAGACCTGCTCAGTTATGCCAGCATGTTCTTTATTGTGTTTGCTATTTCCATGATGAGCCTGCGCCCGATTACCGGGAAAATTTATGACCGTTATGGTCCGCGCTATGTGATTTATCCTTCAATCTTAATGTTTGCCGCAGGTCTGGCATTGCTCAGCCAGATGCAGGGTGTGGTCAGTTTTATGGTCTCTGCGATCTTTATTGGGATGGGATTCGGCACCTTGCAACCATGTTTACAAACCTTGGCGATTCAGCGCGCGCCTAAATCGCGGATTGGCCATGCCACCTCAACTTTCTTCACCTGCTACGATATTGGCATTGCCCTCGGTTCGCTACTGGTCGGCTTACTGATTAGCTGGCAAGGCTATAGTATCACCTATCTGGTCTGTGCCGGGGTGGTGTTGTCGAGTCTGCTCTTTTATAAGTTTGTGGTTAATCACCCAGCCACGGCCTAAATAAAAAACGCCCAAATTGGGCGTTTTATTTTTTAAGTGATGCTAGATAAATTGCAGCTTAAGCACTCTGTTGAGGAGCAGATTCCGTATCTTCATCTTCCGGTTTTGGCTCTTCCAGCATGCTAAAGCTCATAGCTGCCGAAGCTTCGCTTGGCCGGTTACTTTTCAATTTAATCTGTAAGCGCAATTCATTCATCGAATCGGCATTACGAATTGCTTCTTCATAGGAAATCGCGCCTTCGTTATACAAATCAAATAGAGCCTGATCAAACGTCTGCATGCCCAGTTCACGCGATTTGCCCATAATCGACTTTAACTCATGGAACTGGCCTTTTAAAATCAGTTCAGAAATCAGCGGCGTATTCAGCATAATCTCGACTGCCGCACGGCGGCCTTTACCATCTTCGGTACGCACCAGACGCTGGGAAATAATGGCCTTCATATTGGACGACAGATCCATCAGCAACTGGTTACGGCGCTCTTCCGGGAAAAAGTTGATAATCCGGTCCAGCGTCTGGTTGGCGTTATTGGCATGCAAGGTGCCCAAACATAAATGCCCGGTTTCAGCAAAGGCAATCGCATGTTCCATGGTTTCGGTGTCGCGGATCTCGCCAATTAAAATCACATCCGGTGCCTGACGTAAGGTATTTTTCAGCGCATTGTGCCAGGAATGGCTGTCGACCCCGACTTCACGATGGGTAATCATCGACTTTTTATGCTTGTGCACATATTCCACCGGGTCTTCCACGGTAATAATATGCCCGGCTGAATTTTCATTACGATGATCAATCATCGCCGCCAAAGAGGTCGATTTACCTGAACCGGTTCCCCCCACCACCAGCACCAGACCGCGCTTTTCCATAATAATATGCTTCAGTGATTCCGGCAGTTTCAGCTGGCTAAAGTTTGGAATTTCCGCGCTAATGGTTCGAATCACCATCCCGACATGCAGCTGCTGTTGAAACACATTGACCCGAAAACGCGATACCTCCGGCACACTAATGGCAAAGTTGCATTCCAGATCAGTTTCAAACTCGCTACGCTGTTTTTCATTCATGAGGCTGTAGGCAAACAGCTTGGTTTTTTCTGCGGTCAGCGCCTGTTGTCCCAGCGCTTTCATCATGCCCTGATGTTTAATGCTCGGTGGAAAATCCGCGGTAATAAATAAATCTGATCCCCCAAACTCAACCACTTTGCTGAGCATATGAAACATAAACTTACGCGCATCTTCGAGTAATTCTGCACTGTACATCATCAATTATTCACTATCTGTTCTGTCATCATTTTTGACCCCAACGCGCCGGTATTCAACCGATTGGCAGCGCTGAGCATGTTGTCGATATTGCATCAATCATCCTGATTTCACAATCAATAAAAATTTCAACTTATTCAAAAAATTCAAGATAATCTGCCAATTTCATCAAACTTTTCTATTTTAATTTTAAGGTGCTGATAAAAATTAAGCCCCTGAGGTTCAGGGGCTATTCATTCAATACAATTGCAGTTTAAGCACTACGTTTTAACGGTCGTAAGACCAGTTCTTGTGCGACCTGAAACAGTAACTGTTCAGTCTTGTTCCAGCCTAAACAGCCATCGGTCACGGACTGGCCATAGGTCATCTGATCCGAGATTTTCTGTTGTCCATCGACCAGATGACTTTCCAGCATGACACCGCGAACCTGAGTCTGTGCACGCTCTGCCACAATGGTTTTTAACACCTCTGGTTGTAATAACGGATTTTTACTGCTGTTGCCATGACTGCAATCAATCACCAGCGCTGGCATCTCGCCTTTGACTTTGGCTTTGATTTTTTCAATTTCAGCCAGCTGGTAGTTCGGGCCAGCATTGGCGCCACGTAAAATCAGATGTGCTTTCGGGTTGCCCTGTGATTCTAAAATACACGGTAAACCTTGCTGGCTCATGCCTAAGAACTGATGCGGATGTGAAGCCGATTGAATTGCGTCTAAAGCAATTTGTACCGAACCATCGGTACCATTTTTGAAGCCAATGCTGTACGGCATGTGGCTAGAAATTTCACGGTGAATCTGAGATTCACTGGTACGCGCGCCAATCGCACCCCAGGCCAGTAAATCGTCAAAGTAGGCCGTTGCCATCGGGCTTAGAATTTCCGAGGCAATAGGCAGCCCCATTTCAATAATTTGCAAGTACAGTTCACGTGACTTTTCCAGTCCCAATTGCATATTGGATGAACCGTTTAATTCTGGATCGTATAAGAAGCCTTTCCAGCCAACCGTGGTGCGCGGTTTTTCGATATAGGCACGCATTACCAGGAAAATCTGGTCTGCCACCTGGCTTTGCAGTTGTTGTAATTTTTGTGCGTATTCCAGTGCTGCCGCAGGATCATGGATGGAGCATGGGCCGGTAATCACCAGCAAACGTGAATCGGTACCGTTAAGAATATTCTGAATGGTTTGACGCTGCTCGGCAATTTGCTGTGCCAACGCGCCAGAAAGCGGCAATTGCGCCTTGAGCTGATAAGGTAAGCTTAAAATTGTTTCTTTGGCTGAGGATTGTTGTAATGCAGTATTTAAAGCGTTCATTGATTCTTCCTTTGGACTGTGGTTTGACAGTCCGAACTTTTATTTGAGCGATATGGGTCTAATACAGGTCAGGTTGGTCATAGCTTGACTAAAGTAAAACCAATAAAAGTTGCTAAAGTATGAATAGTTAAATGTACGCATGAGAATCTCCAAAAGATTGATTAAATTCAAGATATAAAAAAACCTGATCAGGGTTGCCGATCAGGTATCAACTGGTGGGCAACCTTATTTTGCCCGAACGCGTTCAGGCAATTATCTAAACTGCCAGAAGTAATAGTATGCGTTTGAGATTACAGGTTGCTTTAACATCTTTATTTCTTCAAAAAAGTATGTGTCTGAAAAATAAAATACGCGCTATTTCCAGCTTTGACAATAGTTTTCTGGATGTTTTTTAGCATTCTTCCGGATTTCCTTTCACATTTAGCAAAACACAGCTTTCCTCCAATTGATCTCCTATCTTCCGGGTTAAAGCACGTCGAAAGACTCAAATTACTTTTGGATAAAAAATTATCCGCATTAAAATTACCTTCTATTGGATATTTACAGTCAAAACACCACCATTAAAAACCTTTTAAAATCATTAACTAATTCATTAAAAATCATAGCCCACCCATCATCATTTACAAAAAGTTACAATTATATTTCTTCCTATTCACCAATAAAACACAAAACAATATTTTATAAATATCATTACTTTAATTTATCATTAAGCCTGATTTGAGTTATAAGTTACGAAATGCGTAATCATATTACGTATTGAACAAAGATTAACTCTTGCTAAGATATTTTCATCTGGAACTCCCTGATTTCAGGAAATTCCTGCAAAAACAACAAGTGAAGCAATTGGATTGCTCACCATACATGAGGATGGAACATGCACAACTTAGCTAACCCTTTAGAGCTATGCGGATTTGAATTTATTGAGTTTGTCTCGGAAAATGGCGCTCTGGATTCAGTTTTTCAAACGCTCGGTTTTACCCAAGTGGCTAAGCACAAATCCAAAAATGTCTACTTATGGCGTCAGGGCGACATCAATATCATTCTGAACTATCAGCCAGAATCCTATGCATCGTATTTCTTTAATGAACATGGTCCATCGGCCTGTGCCATGGGCTTTAAGACCAAAAATGCAACCCGTGCCTATCAGAAAGCGCTCGAACTCGGTGCCGAACCAATCAAAAACGTGATTGGTCCTATGGAACTGAATATTCCAGCGATTAAAGGCATTGGTGGCTCACCAATCTTTCTGGTCGACTGCGATATTTATCAGCAGGATTTCGAGTTCTTTGAAGGTGTTGATCCGCGCCCGGTGGGTACTGGTTTAAAAGAAATTGACCATTTAACCCATAATGTCTACAAAGGCCGGATGCAGTACTGGGCCAATTTCTATGAAAAAATCTTTAATTTCCAGGAAATCCGCTACTTCGATATTAAAGGTGAATACACTGGTTTGACCTCAAAAGCGCTGACTGCACCAGATGGCAAAATCCGTATTCCACTGAATGAAGACTCGGACAAAGGCAACGGACAAATTGCCGAGTTCCTGTCAGAATTTAACGGCGAAGGCATTCAGCATATTGCCTTCTCAACCGATGACTTACTGGCGACCTGGGACAAGCTCAAAGCCATGGGTGCCAAGTTTATGACCCCACCACCGGCAACCTATTATGAAATGCTGGCAGAACGTTTACCGGAACATGGCGAACCGACTGTAGAGCTGCAACAGCGTGGCATTTTACTGGATGGCAATACCAAAGATGGTGAAAAGCGCCTGCTGCTACAGATTTTCTCGGAAAATATGATTGGCCCGGTGTTCTTCGAATTTATTCAACGTAAAGCAGATGATGGCTTTGGCGAAGGAAACTTCAAAGCCCTGTTCGAATCGATTGAGCGCGACCAGATTAAACGTGGCGTGCTTGACGTCTCTGCCTGATTTTCAGGTGTTCTAAATCCCGACAACGCCGCTCTTGCACATGCGATTTGGCATGTGTCAGGGGCGACGCATGTTTAAATTTCAGCAATCACATCACCTGCGCCAAAACAATAACAACACAGTGA
The DNA here is from genome assembly GCF_049546925.1 of Acinetobacter sp. AND/436. NCBI lineage: Bacteria > Pseudomonadati > Pseudomonadota > Gammaproteobacteria > Moraxellales > Moraxellaceae > Acinetobacter > Acinetobacter sp. AND/436. The sequence goes on along the minus strand of NZ_JBMXBO010000009.1, from coordinate 38,851 downwards.
TGTCGATTTTACATGGATGATAAAAGATGCAACAACATGATGGCAAACTACATAAGGGCTTGAGCAACCGGCATATCCAGCTCATTGCCCTCGGTGGCTCAATTGGCACCGGATTATTCCTCGGCATCTCCCAGACCATTAAACTGGCCGGCCCGTCGGTCATTCTGGGTTATGCCATTGCTGGCCTGATTGCATTTTTAATGATGCGTCAATTGGGTGAAATGATAGTCGAAGAACCGGTCAGTGGTTCTTTTAGTCATTTTGCCTATAAATACTGGGGCAAGTTTGCCGGCTTTATGTCGGGCTGGAATTACTGGGTACTGAATGTGCTGGTCTGCATGGCCGAACTGAGTGCCATTGGCCTGTATATCCATTACTGGTGGCCGGAAATCCCGACCTGGGTCTCGGCGCTGGGCTTCTTTATTTTTATTAATGTGATTAACCTGCTGCATGTCAAACTGTTCGGCGAAATGGAATTCTGGCTGGCGATTATTAAAGTGCTGGCGATTGTCGCCATGATTGCGTTTGGGAGCTATCTGCTGGCCTCAGGAACGGGCGGTCCACAGGCGCATTTAAGCAATTTATGGGAACTTGGCGGCTTTTTCCCCAATGGTGTGATGGGCCTGGTGATGGCAATGGCCATGATCATGTTTGCCTTTGGCGGTATTGAGCTGGTCGGTATTGCCGCAGCAGAAACTGACAACCCGAAAAAGACCTTACCGAAAGCGGTCAATCAGATCGTATACCGGGTTTTATTATTCTACATTTTAACCCTGCTGATTATTCTGGCCTTATATCCATGGAACCAGATGGCACAAGGCGGCAGCCCGTTCGTGATGATGTTTGACTCCTTAGGCAGTCAAGGCGTTGCCACAGTATTTAATTTCGTGATCTTGACTGCTGCGGTGTCGGTCTATAACAGCACCAACTACTGTACCAGCCGTATGCTTTTAGGTCTTGCGGAACAAGGCAATGCGCCGAAGTTTTTAAGCAAAATCAATTCACGCGGTATTCCGGTAAATGCGGTGATGGTTTCGGCCTTTTTCACCCTGCTCTGTGTGCTGCTGAATTACCTGTTCCCGGAAACGGCGTTCAGCCTGTTGATGATGCTGGTGGTGGCAGCCATTGTGATTAACTGGGTGGTGATTTCCTATACCCATCTGAAATTTAAACGTCAGATGCTGGCGCAGCAACAGCAAACCCTGTTCCCAAGTATTGCCTATCCGTTTACCAATTACCTGTGTATTGCCTTTATGCTCGGTATCTTGGTGATTATGAGCCAGACCCCATCGATGCGTATTGCAGTCGGTCTGCTGCCGGTATGGATTGGCCTGTTATCGCTGGCCTATTACCTTAAACAGAAAAAACTGGCGCGCGATCCTGCGCTCATCAAAGCCAAAAGCTATTAATTCAGGAAGATTGTATGTTTCAACATGTCGATACCTATGCCGGCGATCCGATTCTGTCCCTGATGGAAGAATTCCAGCATGATCCGCGTCCGCATAAAGTTAATCTCAGTATCGGGCTGTATTATAACGAGGCCCAGCAGGTTCCGCAGTTGCGTGCCATCCAGCAGGCTTATCAGGACCTAAATGCCGAGCAGCAGAAGGTCAAACTGTACCTGCCAATGCAAGGTATGCCGGCTTATAACAGCGCCGTCCAAGCACTAATTTTTGGCGAAGATAGTCCGGCTTGTCAGGCCGGTCGTGTAGTGACCTTACAAACGCTGGGTGGTTCGGGTGCGCTAAAAGTGGCGGCAGATTTCTTAAAACGCTATTTCCCGGCCTCTGAATTATGGGTCAGCCGCCCGACTTGGGATAACCATATTGCGATTTTCCAGGGCGCCGGCATTCGCTGTCATGAATATCCGTATTTTGATCCGCATAGCGGTCAGGTGAACTTTGCTGCCATGCTGGATTGCCTGCAACAGCTGCCGGCGCAAAGTATTGTTCTGCTGCATCCCTGCTGTCATAACCCGACCGGTGCCGACTTATTGCCAGCGCAGTGGGATCAGCTGATTGAGCTACTGGCGCAGAAGCAGCTAATTCCGCTCTTGGATATGGCCTATCAGGGCTTCGCCGAAGATTTTCACGCAGATGCTTATGCCATCCGGGCGATGGACAGGGCCGGCCTGAATTTTCTGGTCAGCCATTCATTTTCCAAAATTTTCTCTTTATATGGCGAACGGGTTGGCAGCTTAAGTGCGGTCTGTGATGATGCCACCACCGCCCAAAGCGTGTTAGGCCAGCTGAAAGCCACCGTACGCCGGATTTATTCCAGCCCGCCGACTAGCGGCGCGATGCTGATTCAGCATGTGTTACACACGCCGACGCTGTACCAAAGCTGGCAGGACGAACTGACCGAAATGCGTGAGCGCATTCAACAGATGCGTGAGCGTTTAAAACAGCAGCTCGAACTTGCCTTACCGGGGCAATCTTTTGACTATCTGACCCGGCAGCGCGGCATGTTCAGCTATACTGGCTTGAGTGCAGCCCAAGTCGATCAGCTCAAGCAGGAGTTTGGTATTTATCTGGTGCGTAGTGGCCGGATGTGTGTGGCAGGACTAAACCAGAACAATGTCGATGCAGTGGCACATGCCATGGCACAGGTATTACAGCATAGTGATACTGCTCTCACTGCTTAAACCTCTGTTCCCTCGCAAATAAAAACGGGCCATGTGCCCGTTTTTATATTTTTATATCGTAGAAATTTGAAGATTATGAAGCGGCTTTTAACATCTGCTTGGCTTCAAGCTGATTGACAGCATTGCTAAATAAATAGCCCTGACCAAAATGGCAGCCAAACTGTTTCAGGGTTTCAAACTGCTCCTTGGTTTCAATGCCTTCGGCAATAATATCCAAGGATAAAACCGGCCCCAGTTTGATAATCGCTTCGACAATGGCCTGAATTGATTTATCACTATTGATCCGATTCACGAAATCACAGTCAATTTTCAGGCTATCTACCGGATAATCACGTAAATGGGTTAAGGAGGAATGTCCGGTGCCAAAATCATCCAGCGAAATGCGAATACCGGCCTGTTTCAGTTTATGGATGGTACGAATCACACATTCAGAGCCACGCTCGGCCAGTGATTGCTCGGTAATTTCAATTTCAATTAATTGTGCCGGAATCTGATAATGCTGCATCCGTTTTAACAGCACTTCTGCGTAGTTATCGCGCATCAATTCCACCGGCGAGGCATTAATTGACACCGGCACCGTCTGTAAGCCCTGTTTGATCCAGCTTTGCAAATCACTAAAAATGGCCTGCTGCATCAATTCACTGATTTTTGTAGTCAGCTCATAATCGCTAAAGGCTTCTAGCAGCTCTTTCGGATAACGGTAACGCTGCTGTGCATCCTGCCAGCGTAATAAAGCCTCAAAGCCAATCAGCTCACCGGTTTCAATACACACTTTCGGCTGATAAAACGGTACAATCCGCTGTTCACGAATAATCATGCGTGCAGTCTGCAACTGCTCTGCCTTGCTCTGGACCGCCGCCAGCATAGAATGATCAAACATGCGGATGCCACCTCGGCCACCGGCTTTCAGGTCATTCAGCGCGGTATCGGCACATTTCATCAGTTCGGGAATTTCTCTGGCATCTTTGGGATACATCGAACAGCCAATGCTCATGCCGCAGTTAATGACCCGGCCGCTATAGGTAATGGGTGCATCCAGCAGTTTGGCAAACTTCTTGGCCAGTTCAATCAGCTGCTGTTCATTTTCAACCGAATGCACCACCACGGCAAACTCATCACCACCCAGGCGCGCAATACTGACCTGTTCTGAAATATATTTTTGAAAGCGTTTGGACAATACTTTTAATAAATGATCGCCGGCCTGATGGCCCAGGGTATCGTTAATATTTTTAAAATGATCCAGGTCAATCAGCATGACCCCGACCAATGTGCGGGTTTCTTTGGCGACCTGAATTGCCTGTTTGGTTTTTTTCCGGAAAGTTCGGCGGTTAATCAGCTTGGTCAGATCATCGACTTCACTGCTGAGTCTTAATTTATCTTCGGCAATTTTTTGCAAGGTCACATCACGCGACACACATAAAATACTGGTGGTTTCGCCGTGTTCGTTCAGCACTGGGGTCAGCATATTGTCCCAGTATTTCACTTCATCCTGATTAATGCTCATACCCGGGAAATGGGAATTTTTGCCTTTAATCGCCTCACGAATGGCCTGCTGACCTTTTTCACGAGCTTCGGGTGGTAACAGGTCAAGCCATTTCATGCCGAAGTTCTTTTCCCGCTCTTTGCCTAGCAAGGCCTGGCAACCTGAACGGTTCATATGCGACAGTGAGCCATCCGGTTTGACAATCTTGATACAGTCAACACTGACATCCAGCATATGGGTGTGGGCACGTAAGCTATCTTTGGTTTCCCGATATTTCACCGCACTGTCATGAATATTGGTACAGCTGATCATCCACTGGTCACAACCCTCGAGCTGCTGCGAATTTCGGGCAATTAACAAAAACCAGTGATAGCGCTGCTGGCGATCCCGAATCCGGCATTCTTTTTCAAAACTCTGACCACTTTTTTGCGCACTTTCCCATAAAAAACACAGATGCTCGGCATCTTCCGGGTGAATGGCATTCAGCCAGCTTTGAGCAGTCAGGCTTTGCTCATCTGAAGCAAGATACTGTTTAAAATTAGAATTATATAGATGATGTCCGGCTGAACTAACCCAAATCAGTTGTGGCATCATTTCAATGGCGCGAATAAAGTCTTTCTGAAAAGGAGATTTCTCAAGTTTAGGCGTGACCTGTTTGGACTTGTCTTTTAATACCTTAAGCAGCTTAATATGACTCATATCGCATTTTCCGAGTTATAGTACCAATAAGATCACACTTCTATACAAATATGTATTATAAGAGCTATAAAAATTATTTTTAACCCACGGTAAATAAAAATACCCAGTTTTTGTATATTCTTTTTGTAATTAAAATGGCTTAAAAATATACAATTTTCTGTGCATATTCCTGACTTTAAGCATGCAGCCTAGTTCTACTTTGTAGCGAGACTGGGCAATTTTGATAGAAAAAAGATATCAGTTGTGATGGTTTCTGTGAGTGCAGATACAAAAAAACACCGGGTCTAAGCCCGGTGTTTTTTAGATAAGGTCATTACGACTCGAAATGAATTACACTACGAATTGATTTACCTTCATGCATTAAGTCAAATGCTTCATTAATCTGTTCTAACGGCATGGTATGGGTAACAAAAGGCTCCAGCTGAATATCACCTTTCATGGCCTGCTCGACCATGCCTGGTAATTGTGAACGGCCTTTAACGCCACCAAATGCAGTGCCCATCCATTTACGGCCCGTCACCAATTGGAATGGGCGAGTCGAGATTTCTTTACCGGCACCAGCCACACCAATAATCACCGATTGGCCCCAGCCACGATGGGCACATTCCAGCGCGGAACGCATGACGTTGACATTGCCGATACATTCAAAGGAATGATCAACACCCCAACCGGTCATTTCAACAATCACTTCCTGAATTGGGCGCTCATAATCATTCGGGTTAATGCAGTCAGTCGCACCAAACTGTTTGGCCAGTTCAAATTTTTCCGGGTTGGTATCAATTGCAATAATACGGCCGGCTTTGGCCTGACGCGCACCTTGCACCACGGCCAGACCAATCCCGCCTAAACCAAACACGGCAACGCTGTCACCTTCCTGCACTTTGGCAGTGTTATGCACCGCGCCAATACCGGTGGTTACACCACAGCCCAACAAGCACACCTGTTCATGGTTGGCTTCCGGGTTAATTTTGGCCAGTGACACTTCGGCCACCACAGTATATTCACTGAAAGTTGAACAGCCCATGTAATGATAAATGGGCTGACCATTATACGAAAAACGGGTGGTACCATCTGGCATCAAACCTTTACCTTGGGTAGCACGCACCGCCACGCACAGGTTAGTTTTGCCCGATTGACAGAACAGACATTCACCACATTCCGCGGTATATAGTGGAATCACATGATCACCCGGCTTGAGACTGGTCACGCCTTCACCGACTTCCACCACCACACCCGCGCCTTCATGACCCAACACGGCTGGAAACACCCCTTCAGGATCATCACCTGACAAGGTAAAGGCATCCGTATGACATACACCGGTATGACTAATTTTAACCAAGACTTCTCCAGCTTTTGGCGGAGCCACGTCTATTTCTACAATTTCAAGGGGTTGACCCGGACCAAATGCGACCGCAGCTCTTGATTTCATGAAATTGATCATCCTTTTGATACGTCTTTAACAGATGTCTTACAGTAACCGCTTTTTATCAACAGATTCAACCTATAACATCATGATAATCTATATGAATCAGTAAAAATCTACTTCATAAAAATGATGCCATTAAAATATTACAACATGATCTGGTTGTGCTGTCTGATTCTGGCATGTACCGGTTGTAATTCGCTTGAACAGAACTATGCTGCGCAGGATGCGCCAATTGAACCAGATTTTGAACACTGGATGCCGCGACCAGAGGCACAGGCACAACTACAACGCGGACAAACCGCCTATTTACCGCTGTATGACGGATTTATCAGTATTGCTTCACGTTTACATTTAATTCATAACGCCAAACATCATTTAGACCTGCAATATTACATCTGGACCGATGACGAAATTGGTCATTTAGTGCTGGCCGAATTACTCAAAGCCGCCGACCGCGGGGTACAGGTCCGGTTACTGATTGATGACCAGAATGGCACCCAACTGGACGATACCTTGCTGGCACTCAGCCATCATCCGAACTTTAAAATTCGCCTGTTTAATCCTTATAAATTCCGTCATTTTCGGGCACTGGATTATGCCTTCCGGATGCAGGCAGTGAATCACCGCATGCACAACAAACTGATTATTGCCGATGGCGCGATTGCCGTGACCGGTGGCCGCAATATCAGCCGGGAATATTTTGATGCCAGTGATGACTTTCAGTTTACCGATGTAGATATTCTCTTTGCCGGTAATGCGGTCAAAAAAGCCAACGATAATTTCGGTGCTTTCTGGAACCATGAACTGAGTTTTAATCTGGTCCAGCTGATGGACCAGAACAGCAATAAATACCATCGTAATAGCTTGACCTTGCTGCGGGAAAAATATGCCAGCCAGCAACTGGATGAACAGGAGGTGCAACGTCGGATCAGTTTTGCCGAGCAACAGGTGGCGCAGTATTTAAAACAGCGTTCCTATCATTGGGCCAAAGCGCATTTTGTGGCTGACCCGCCAGAAAAAATCCAGGGCAAAGCCAAAGATGAAGAGATGATTTACCATCAGATGATCCAAATTATGGGCACGCCCGATCAGCATCTGGAACTGGTATCTGCCTATTTTATTCCGACTCAACGCGGTACGGATTATATGAGCCGTCTGGCAGAAAACGGCATTGATATCCGGGTTTTGACCAACTCGTATATGGCCAATGATGTACCGATTGTACATGCCTTCTATCAGCAATACCGGCCGCAGCTATTGGCCAGTGGCATTCGACTGTATGAGTTCAAGCGTTATATTCAGCGCGAAGAACGTACCTGGTATGAAATTATTACCGGTAACGTGATTCCAGCCAAAGGCCGCAGTGCTTCCAGCCTGCATGCCAAATTCTTTGATATTGATGGCAAGGTATTTATTGGCTCTTTTAATTTTGATCCGCGCTCGGCTTTTTTAAATACCGAAGTCGGGCTGGTGCTGGAATCTGATGAACTCCAGGATGAAATTTCAGATTCATTGAATCAGTACCTGCCGCAAATTGCCTATGAACTAAGGTTGGATGAGAAAGGACAGATTATCTGGCTGGATTATCAAAAAGATGGTTCAGTGATTCAGCACAAGGTTGATCCGGAAACCACCAGTTTCCAGCGTTTTGTGATGAATTTAATGACCCATGTCCCAATCGAGTGGATGATATAATGACATCCACATTACAGTAAATATACATTGACCAAGATAATTGAATACGAGTTGCTCTATGGGTTTGCAGCAAACCCGATACCCGGAGAGATTGTGTGATCTCTCACTTCGTATTTATCGCCAGAAGGTTTTACTCTCCTGCTACATTACTTTAAAATTCACGCTTTATTTTTCTTCTTTTTTAGATCTCTCCCCATGCAATTTTTTGATTTAAGCCGTCAATTTAAATTAAGTGATATTCTCAGCCCGACTAAAACCCTGAATGAATTGGGCCAGCAAGAGTGGTTTCTGGCCAAAGTGCGGGTCGAACATGATTGCCTGTCCGACTCGGAGCAGCTTGAAGGTCAGGTAGTGTTGCAATCGAATGAGAATATTCAGCTGGAACTGGAATGGCTGATTCAGGACACCGGTTTTGAATTGCAGGTGTTGTTTAAGGGTGTAGAAACTGCGGCTGAACAGGAAACCTTGGTGATGGTCAAAGGTGCACAACTGGTGGATGATGCACAGCAACCGCTCTCAGCCCAAGCCCTCAGCTTATGGATTGATGGCACTTTATTACCGATGTTGCCGCAAATCCGCAAGGAAATTAAAGCCCGCCTGAATTTATGGGATTATGTGGAATACGGAGCTTAAGTCCTTTTATTCTGCTTTTACTGCTGAAACATGAAAAAAGAGCGAAGTTTTTCGCTCTTTTCTGAGCTGTGCTCGTCAGATTTCCTCTCGTTCTATTTTTAAATCCAATTTATGATGAATATGCAGTTGCGCTTTCACGCATAACAATAGTTCTGGTCTTTATTATGCTGGTTTTAACTATAAAATGAGTATAAAAATGAACAAGAATATGGATGCTCAAACCTGGGGGCAAATACGACAAGTGGTTGCGCAGGCGCAGCGCGCCAGTATGCACTGCTCCATCGCCAGTGTGAGTCCAGAAGGTATCCCGAATATCACCCCGATTGGAACCTTATTTTTAAACGACAGCTCTCCCACCGGTTTCTTTTTTGATACCTACTCTGCCACGCTGCAACAGCATCTCAAACATAATGCGCAGGCCTGTATTCAGGCCGTAAACAGTAGCCGCGGGTTCTGGCTAAAATCAATGATGTCAGGTCAATTTCGCACTTATCCGGGTGTGCGTTTATATGCTGAAATTGGTGAGTTACGCCCGGCCACTGCCGGGGAAATGAATCAGGTACACCGCAGAATTGCGCCGTTAAAATGGACACGCGGCAGCAAGCTGATCTGGTCGGATTTCACCCAGGTTCGGGAGGTGCATATTCATGCGTTTAGATGGGTAGAATATCCATCAATGATGCCAAAGACATCCTCTCTTTTTTAAAGCAGGCCGACATCCTTAAACAGACCGCAATAAAGTTCAGCCTTTTTCTCCACCGCTAAGGGATAGGCGCGAGATGAAGATGGCATACGGTATAAATGCAGCTCTCGACCAGCAAAGATCGCCTGTGAAGATTGGCCAATTACCGGTTTCGGCGTGCCTTCCGGTATTGATTCCATCAAGGTATCAGTGGCTTTATCACCCGTGGTCATAATGTACTGGCACAGCGGCATTTGCTGGAGCAGCCGATTTAAATCGGTCGGGGTGTGAATATGCAGAAATTTATCTGAAGCATTGCCCTTTAAACGGCTGATCCGGTAGGCGGTATCAAACAGCGCAATACCGGTATCTTTTAAAAAGTTTTGAATCAGTTCGAGCTGAAAGTTTTTATTCGGCAGGTCTAAAAAATAGTTTTTATCCTGAAAAAAGCAGATACCAAAAATCCGCCACATATCATTCTGATAATTCGGATAATAAAATTCCATTTTCCAGCGATTTTTGGGCGGTGGAAAACTGCCCATCATCAGCAGTTTGGCATTGGAGGGTAAAAAAGGCTCAAAGGGATGGGTTTCAATTTCAAGATCATCAATCATAAGGCAGCAAACTCAATTCACTTTATTCATCTTAAGCCGTTGTTTAATTTTGAGTGTTACTTCTTTGCCCCATATTTGATAAATTTCTTTACTCGGATGAAAGCCATCTTCGGCCATTTCCAGTTGCATCTGCTGATATTGTGCAATGTCATATTCAATCCAGTCCATGTTTGGCTGCTTTTGAATAAATTTATGCAGTTCACGGTTCATCTGCTTGGCATATTGGCCAAACAGCCACGCCAGCGGATTCGGTAAAGCCGGGAAAAGCTGCATCGGTGGTACACCTGCTGCAAGGATGAGTTGTGGCTGAAATTTAGCTGCAATCAGTTGATACAACTGCGCCTGTTTTTGAATCCAGATATCGGCTGGCATCAATTTGGTGACATCATTCACCCCGACCGAGGTGACCACTACATCAAACTTTTCAGTGTCCAGCTGCTGAACGCTTTGAATGACCTGCCCTGTAGTATCGCCTGTTTTGGCATGCAGTTTCCAGCTGACCTGAAATTCGGAAGTGAGTCCGGCCAGAATCGCGCCGAGCAAGGCATCTTCCTGATGGCTAACGCCAACGCCGGCAGCGGCTGAATCTCCCAGAATCAAAATGGATAAGGCCTGTCCCTGACCGCTCGTGCCTTCACGTTCGCCTTCTGGCTCTGCCAGTCTTAAGGTATTTTTCTTGACCCGGCGGCCTTGAATAATCAGGGCGGGAATTAAACCCAAGGTTGCAAGCTTCAGAAACATCGCGTTGTCGATCATCTTCAAAAAAATCGGGCCTATTTTAACCAAAATAAGCCCCGTATTTTTGTCTTTCTATGAAATATTTTTAAATTTTCAAATATTTAAAACAAACATTTAAAATAAAAAGTGAAAAGCGCCAAATGGAACTTTTCACTTGATATACATGTGGATTAACCGAGTTTATTGACTAGTTTTAATGGTAAGACTTTCATGGCCAAGCCCAGTGGCAACCATGGCCATTTTGGCACATAAGCTTTTACCGGTGCTTTTTCAATTTCTGCGGCCAGTAAGCGTGAACCAGTTTGCTCATCCACTTCAAATGGTAATTTTTTCGCGCCTTCGTTAATTTCGGTACGGATATACCCCGGGAAAATGGTGGTAACTTTAATTGGCGTATCAATCAGTTCGGCGCGAATGCCTTCAGCCAGATGCGCAACGCCGGCTTTACTGGCGCCATACGCAGTCAGATGTTTTGGCATACCACGCATTGCGCTCATGGAAGAAATCATCACCAGATGGCCAGAGTTTTGGGCACGGAAAATTTCTACCGCAGCTTCACATTGCGCCAGCGCTGAAATAAAGTTGGTTTCAACCGTGGCGCGGTTAATCGCAAAATTGCCTTTGCCGATCCGGCGGCCTTCACCAACCCCGGCATTGACAATAATCCGGTCAATCGTGCCCAGTTCTTCCTTAAAAGCACGAAACACCTCAAATACCTGATCATAATTGGTCACATCTAAGGTTTTTGCGGCCACGCTCACGCCGTACTTGCTTTCCAGTTCCTGTTTTAAGCTTTCCAGACGTTCCATACGACGCGCACAAATGGCCAGGTTATAGCCTTTTTGCGCAAATTCGCGGGCCATACCGGCACCAATGCCGGAACTTGCGCCGGTAATTAAAATTGTTTTGGTCATCTGTCTATTCCTTGATTAAATCCAAGTTAATAATTCTGGATGTTGTGCTTTTATAAAATGATGTTCATTCAGACTTAACAGTTGTGGCTCATTACCAACCAGACGCAAAGTGGTCATGCTGGTATTGGCGATGGCCCAGTTCAGTGCAAAAGTCCGGTTAGGATTCAGTTCCAGAATTTTTCCAGCAACAACCGAAATGACGCCGCCCGAAGTAAACACAATCGCGTAACGCGGTTTGGTTTGGGCCAGTTCATCACACAGGTTTTGCAAGGCGGTTTCGACCCGGGCCTTGAAATGCGGCCAGGATTCTTCATATTCATGGTGATATTCACCGCCAGTCCAGCGTTCAATGGCACCTTCAAAAATTTTTGCCAGATACGCCCGCGGATTAAGCTCTTTGGCTACATCGGCCTTTAATAAATGCGGTTCATTAAAGCGCGGTTCGTATTGGGCAAACACCTGCTGATGATTAAACTCGTTCCAGTCCGGATTGGTGACCAGATGAGCTTCAGGGAAACATTCGGCCAGAGCGATCTGTGCAGTCTGCTGATGGCGCTGCATGGAGCCGGCCACCACATAGGGTTCTTCTTTTAAGATGTTGTCAAAATACTGCCCCAGCAGTTTGGCCTGCAATTCCCCATTCGGCGAAAGCTGGTCATAGCTTTCTGCACCAAAAGAAGCCTGGCCATGACGGATTAAATAAATGGTCGTCATTTCGGCAGCAGCTCCTTAAATTTGGCCATATATTTTTGTGCCAGCTCATTGGCTTCAATTTTTTGCAGCCCAATCAGTTTTAAGGCACGGATGTGCAAGGCATGAATCACAATCCAGAAATCTTTAAAGGCCGGATTATTGGTCTGTTTATGATAATAACGGTAGTAAATCTGCTGGGCGATCACCGCCAGACGGAAAATCCCGAACACTTCATAGAAGGTCCAGTTTTCCGGTTGCAGGCCGGTTTTTTCCAGATAGTAATCGACCACCTGTTTACGGGTGAACATGCCTTTTAAATGGGTCGGCTGACGGCGGGTGGCTTTAAAAATCTGGTTATCGGTTTCTTCTACCCAGTAGGCCAAAGCGGAACCAAGATCCATCAGCGGATCGCCCAGAGTTGCCATTTCCCAGTCCAGCACGCCAATCACTTCGGTTGGATGCTGCGGATTTAAAATCACATTATCAAAACGCCAGTCATTGTGAATAATGCAGGTGGTGGAATCTGCCGGAATATTCTCGTGCAGCCATTTACGTACATATTTAAATGACGGCACATTCAGGGTTTTGGCTTTTTCATAACGGCTGTCCCAGCCTTCCACCTGACGACGGCAATAGCCCTCACCTTTACCGAGTTTTTCCAGTTCAGTGCCCTGATACGGCACCTGATGCAGCTCGATTAATTTATCAATCACATTAATGCACAGTTCCTGAACCTGGTTTTCATCAAAGTTCAGTTCTGGCGGCAGTTTGGCCCGCGGGATAATGCCTTCCACGCGCTGCATGATATAAAAATCACAGCCAATCACCGATTCATCCTGACACAGCGCCACCATCTGTGGTAACACCGGATAAAACGGCGCCAGATTTTTTTGTACATGATATTCACGCGCCATGTCATGCGCAGATTTGGCTTTGGTGCCTTTGGGTGGACGACGTAAAATTAAATCGGCATTACGATAGTTCAGACGATAGGTCCAGTTAGAGGCACCACCTGAATATTGGGTCACTTCCACGGGTTCCTGAACATCAACCCCTTGTGCCTTTAACCATTGGCTTACTGCCTGAATATCCAGTTCCTCGCCTTCACGAACCTGACCGCCAACATCAATCACTGACATGTTATTTTCCTAATTTTTCACTTTTTTAGGTCTTGCCCTATTAGAGCATTTTCAGCTGTAAAGACCCACACTGTTTCTGGTGTTTTGCCACTTATTTTTTACGACGGGTACTGTAACCGCGTTTGGCCAGTTCCAGTTTGGCAATCATGCCTTTATGCACTTCATCGGGACCATCGGCCAAACGTAAGGCACGTGCCTGGGCAAAGAAACCGGTCAATGGCGTATCGCGGGACAGCCCGGCACCGCCGTGGATTTGCATGGCCATATCCACCACTTTTTCCAGCACGCTTGGCGCCACTACTTTAATGGCAGAAATTTCTGTTAAGGCGGCCATATTGCCTAAAGTATCCATTTTATAGGCAGTATAAAGTGTTAACAGGCGTGCCTGATCAATTGCCACACGCGCTTCGGCCACACGCTCCAAATTGCCACCGAGTTTCAGGATTTCCTTGCCAAAGGCAGTCCGGTTCATGCCGCGGTCAATCATCAGTTCCAGTGATTTTTCTGCCGCACCGATACAACGCATACAGTGATGAATACGGCCGGGTCCTAAACGGCCCTGGGCAATTTCAAAACCTTGGCCGGCACCGCCAATAAAATTGGCCACTGGCACGCGGACATTGTCAAAGCTGACTTCACCATGGCCATGCGGCGCATCATAATCGCCAAACACCGGTAACATACGTTCAATTTTCACCCCTGCAGTATCGACCGGGACCAGCACCATCGAATGTTGATGATGACGGTCTTTGCTTTCGTCCGGGGTATGCGCCATAAAAATAATGATTTTGGCATTCGGATCGCCCAGACCCGATGACCACCATTTACGCCCGTTCAGGACAATCTCATTACCATCTACCACCGCCGTGGCCTGCATATTGGTCGCATCAGAAGAAGCGACTGCCGGTTCAGTCATACAAAACACCGAGCGGATTTTGCCTTCAAGCAGCGGCATCAGCCATTGCTGTTTTTGCTGTTCTGAACCATAACGCCATAACACTTCCATGTTGCCGCTATCTGGCGCGTTACAGTTAAATACGGTCGGGGCAATCAGGCTACGGCCAGACAATTCGGCAATATGTGCATATTCCTGCACTGACAGGCCCTGGCCCAAATTAGGACAAGGCAAAAACATATTCCACAGTCCCGCGGCTTTGGCTTTGGCTTTTAAACTTTCTAATTGCGCCGGCCACTGCCATTGCGTCCAGTCACCGCCCTGATTCAGTTCATGCACCTGCTGCCAAAAGTCGGCCTCAATTGGTTCAATTTCTGTTTGAATAAACTGTTGGGTTCTTTCGAGATAATCCTGTGCGCGTGCTGACAATTCAAACATGACTGTAGCTTCCTCAATCTGTTGTTATATTGGCTTTACAACACCTTAACCTAAAAATTATTATGCATGAAATGATTTTATTGAATTAAGCACTATGCACAATATTCATAATAATAGCCCAATGGATCTGGGTACTTTTCATCGTATTGATATTAATTTATACCCGCTGTTTATTGCGATTTTTGAACAAAAAAATATTTCCAAAGCGGCGCAGCTCTTATGTATCAGCCAGTCGGCGACCAGTCACGCTTTACAAAGGCTTAGGTTACAGTTACAGGATGATCTGTTTATTCGCACCGGCCATCAGATGTTACCAACGCCGTTTGCCGAGCAGATTTATCCGACTATTAAAACTGCGCTGCTGTCTATTCAGCATATTGCCCGGCAAAAACAGCAGTTTGAACCGGCGATGGTACATACCCTGAAAATTGCCATTCATGATGAAATTGAACCGATTATTTTTCCCAAACTGGTGCAGCATTTTCAGCAACTGAATCTGGAAATTCAGTTTCTAAGCAGCAAACTGGACCGTAAAACCATGATTAATGATCTGGCCACCCAGCAAATTGATTTTGTGATTGATCTGGAACACAAGCTAAGCGATAAAATCCAGTTTCAGGCGCTGGTCCAAGACCGTTTCGTGGTCTGTAGCCAGCGTTCATCCATAGATAAAGAATTATATTTGTCTGCGCCGCATATTGGTGTTTCTTCACGCCGTAGTGGCCTGCTGCTGGAAGATATTTATTTAAAGCGCAATCAGCTGTCTCGAACCCTATTATTACGCTGTCAGCATTATTCCACTGCCCTGCAAATTCTGGCGCAGCATGACACCGCGATACTGACTATTCCGGAAAGTATTTTGCGACATTTACATATTGACCCGAAGCTGCATATTTTTGAATCGCCTGTCGACCTGCCGCAAATTGATTTGGGGATGTTCTGGTATAAGGAGATGCAGGAGAATGCACGTCATGCATTTTTAAGAGCGGAGATTTCTAAAATTTTTGCTTAGGCTATTTCAGTAGATTAATCTTAATTATGCTTAGGCTATTTTAAATGAGGTCAGAAAATTTACTTAGGCTATTTAGATCACTCAAATTCAAGGCGCTTTATCTTCATTAAATTTCAAACATCGCTCAAGCCCTTGCCAGATCAGGCGTTGCAGCGTAGCTGATTTGTTAAAAACTAGCTAATTGGCGATTTAATCGACCGGCGAATTGCGCCATTTCTTTTACACTAGCACTTTTATTTTTCACGGTTTACAGCTGGCTGGTCTGTTCAGCTGAATTGAAAGCGTCTATGTTGACTGAACTCTCCCCTTTCTGGCTGCTGGCATTGGCCGCTGGATGCTGTCTTGTTGCGTTTATGCTGTTGGGTAAGATTTCCCGCTTTGTGCAGCAACTGTTTCGACCTTTTAAAAAAGGCAAAACCTATTGGGCGCGGGTCACTGCGGTCAGCGATGGCGATACCCTCACCCTGTACCGTTTTAATTTAAGACGTTCAGAAACCCGCATCCGCTTTGCCTATATTGATGCGCCAGAATCGAGTCAAAGTTATGGTCCGGAAACCCGGCGTCTGGTGAAAACCATGCTGCATCAGAAGGTGGTACGGGTCAAAATTACCGATATTGACCGCTATGGCCGCCATGTTGGGGTGATTTATCGCTACCGTAAAAATGTCAATGAAGAACTGGTCAAACGTGGCGCCGCCTGGGTCTATGAAGATTATATTCGTGATCGCAAGCAGCTAGTGCGTATGCGCGCCTTACAGACTCAGGCCAGAGCGCGGAAAAAAGGACTCTGGAAAAGTAGCCGCCCGGTGCGGCCAAGTGTCTATCGCAAACAGAACCGTAAATAAAATGCTCAGGTGAATTTTTAAAGTCCGAAGATGATTCAGCTTAATAAGCCCATTGCACCAGCAAACGAAAAGCTCCGGCAATCAGCGCCAACGCCACAAAACCGGCCAGCCAGAGACCAATAAACCACAGCAGCTGTGTACGTTTCATTGCGGCTCCTTGATGACTAAAGAAATAACTGAGCTGGGATGATGTGCTTCATGTCGATTTTCTTTAATGATAGCCATCATCCCCCACCCGGACTTTATGGCGAAAAATCCAATAGGACATCGCGCTATAACCTAGAATAATCGGAATTAAAATCAGCGCGCCAATGAGAGTAAAACGCTGACTGCTTTCCGGTGCAGCAGCCTGCCAGAAGCTGACCGAGGGCGGAATAATATAAGGCCATAAGCTGATTAAAAAACCGCTATAGGCCAGAAATACCAAGGCCAGCGTATACAAAAATGGGCGAAACTGTTGCTGTTGCCGGCAGGCTTTTAAAGCCAGATAAGTAAAGATCAGCACCAGTATCGGCACCGGAGAGAAATACAGCAGCTGCGGCAGTCTTTTGCAGTTGCGGACATCGCCCATACCCGCGAGATCCTTAATCAGCTGAGTGAACAGTTACAACCGACCCTACAAGGTGAAGACAAATGAGTTCAGCACAAGCACCGCTATGGACCAGAAACTTTATCCTGGTCGGCCTGATCAATTTTCAACTGGTACTGATTTTTTATCTATTGGTGATTGTGATTGTCGGTTATGCCGTGGTGGAATTAAATGCCAGCATTGCCGAAGCCGGTTTAATTTCAGGACTGTTTATTGTCGGCACCTTATTTGGCCGTCTGCTGATTGGCAAATGCCTACAGCGTTTCGGTTATCGTAGCACCCTGCTTTTTGGGCTGGCCGGTTTCTTGCTGCTTTCCTTAGGCTATTTTATAGAGATGGGGGTGACTGCCCTGCTCGGCATCCGTTTTATTCATGGCTTTATGATGGGAGTCGCCTCTACCGTACTCGGCACAGTCATCGCACAAACTCTGCCGCCCACCCGCCGTGGTGAAGGTATTGGCTATTACAGCATGAGCAGCACCCTGGGTACGGCGATTGGTCCTTTTGTCGCGATCTGGATGATGCTGCACACCAGTTATCAGACGATTTTTAGCTTATCCAGTGTCTTGGCGCTGGGCTGTCTGGTAGTGGCCTGTTTTATCCGGATGCCGAACCTGGCGCAGCCTAAACCTGCAGCCACCGCGACAGCAGGCAAAGGTTTTGGCTTCTGGACCCAATATCTGGAAAAGAATGCACTGCCCATTTCCCTGATTATGCTGTTTGCTTCCATCTGTTATTCCGGCGTGCTGTCATTTATTAACTTTTACGCCAAGGAAATTGATCTGGTCGAAGCCGCGTCCTTATTCTTTTTAATGTATGCAATCGCCATTTTGTTTTCGCGTCCGTTTACCGGGCGGCTTATGGATCGTAAAGGTGAAAATATCATTATGTATCCCGCCTTTATTGTGATGGCGATTGCCCTGTTTTTACTAAGTCAGGCGCATAACTCCAGTATGCTGCTGCTTTGTGCCGGCTTGCTTGGTCTGGGCTATGGCAATATTCAATCGGTCTGTCAGACTATTGCGGTCAAAAGTACCTCACTGGAACGTATGGGACTGGCGACCTCGACCTATTTTATCTGTCTGGATGCAGGGCTGGGCTTCGGGCCGTATTTGATCGGAATCGTGCTGAAATCGGTTAGTTATGCGCAGATGTATTTCTATAGTGCCATCGCCGCGCTGTTGTGTTTAGGCCTGTATTATCTGCTACATGGTCGTCATGCTCAGCAGGTGCAGCCACAGTTATCACGCTAACGAAAGCAACACGCTTAAAACCGCCGGCCAAAGCGCTGGCGGTATTCCATTGGGGTTAGGCCGGTTTTCTTGCGAAATAAACGCCGGAATGAACTCGGATCTTCATAGCCCACCATTTGCATAATCCGGTCAATCGGCTGCTCGGTTTCTTCCAGCCGTTTTTGCGCAGCTTCAATACGAATAGCCTGCACATACTGATTCGGCGCCACATCTAACACTGCTTTAAAACGGCGAATGAGCGTGCGCGGGCTGATATTAAAGCGCGCCGCCACATCTTCCATATTCAAGTTTTCACTAAAATGCTGCTCCAGCCAATGCTGGATTTCTTTTACCAAACCATCCTGATGTGGCTTGCTCATACGCATCAAGGAATAGGACAACTGGTTGTCACGGCGAAAATCCAGCACAAAGGATTTGGCCGTCTGAATGGCAATTTCAAAGCCATAAAAGCGTTCAATTAAATGCAGGCCCAAATCGAACCAGGCCAACCCGCCACCGGCACAATAGACATGATCGGACTGGGTAATCAGGCGATCCGCCTGCAAATGGACTTCTGGATAGCGCTGCTGGAACAGATCTTTAAAACCCCAATGCGTGGTGGCACTGCGGCCCTGTAAAATTCCGGCTTCGGCCAGAAAAAAATTCCCGGTACAGTTTCCGGCAATCAGGCATTGGGCTTGATCGGCCTGTTGCAGAACATTCATGAGAGACTGATTTTTTTCCAGAATCTGCTCGATGGAACCGGCCAAAGTCGGAATCACCAGCAAATCGGCCTGCTGGATTTCACTATAGGCCAGATGCGCCTCAATGCGTAAACCATTACTGCATTGCACCGTTTCTCCCTGTGGCGAGGCAATTTGTACTTGAAACAGGCGCTGAATATCCTGTTTCTGAATCCGGTTCCAGCTGATGCCGGCCAGACTGAATAAATCGGCCACACCAGTTATGGCCGAGGCCAGTGCACCATCATAGGCCAGAATAAAAACCCGCTTCATGCTTTCTTCCAAATGTCGTTTTTAGCTCCTTGAGTGTCATTATTGACAATTTATCTGCCAATACAAGTCTTGTTAAGCTAAGAGCAATCAATAAAAACAGGCAACGGCATCCCATGACCGCACTCATCAATCAAAAAGATCTGGATTTTTTACTCTATCAGGTATTTTCAGCCGAACAGCTGACCCAGCTGGAACGTTATCAGGAACATGACAAAGCCACCTTCGACAGCATTTTAGATACGGCGTGCGGCATTGCAGCAGACTATTTTGCTCCACACAATGCCAAAGGTGATGCGCAAGAACCGCATTTTGATGGTACACAGGTACATACCATTGCCGAAGTGAAACAGGCCTGGCAACAGTTTGCCCAGGCCGGTCTGTTATGTGCCCAGCATGATTATGATCAGGGCGGTATGCAGCTTCCCACACTGATTAATATGGCTGCCAATGCCTATTTTATGTCGGCCAATCCTGCCACCGTGGCTTATTCGTTTTTAACCGCCGCCGCAGCGAATCTGATTCAGGCCTTCGGTACCGAGCAGCAGAAACAGACCTTTGTCCCGTCGATGTTCAATGGCCGCTTTTCCGGCACCATGGCCATGACCGAGCCGAGTGTCGGTTCCTCTCTGGGTGATCTGACCACCAAAGCCATTCCACAAGCTGATGGCAGCTACAAAATTAAAGGCCAGAAAATGTTTATTTCTGGGGGTGATCAGGACATTACTGAAAATATTGTGCATCTGGTGCTGGCGCGGATTCAGGATGCGCCACAAGGTGTCAAAGGCATTTCCCTGTTTATTGTGCCGAAATTCCTGACCAATGAAGATGGCACGCTGGGTGAACGCAATGATGTCAAACTGGCTGGCCTGTTACATAAAATGGGCTATCGCGGGACAACATCGACTGTGCTGAATTTTGGTGAAAATAACCAATGCTTAGGCTATTTGATTGGTGAAGCTGGTCAGGGCCTGAAATATATGTTCAAAATGATGAACGAGGCGCGTGTCGGTGTTGGGCTGGGCGCCGCGATGATCGGTTATCGCGGTTATTTGGAATCGCTGGAATATGCCAGAAACCGTCCGCAAGGCCGACTGGCCAGTGAAAAAAATAGCGACAGCAAACCGGTCAATATTATTGAACATAGCGATGTGAAACGGATGTTGTTAGCGCAAAAGGCCTATGTAGAAGGAGCTTTGGCATTGTGCCTGTTTGCCGCGCGACTGATTGATGAACATCAGGCGGGTGGCTCGGAAGATAGCGCCATTCTGCTCGACCTGATCACGCCTGTGGTCAAATCCTTCCCGTCTGCCTATGGTCCGAAAGCCAATGATCTGGCAATTCAGGTACTTGGCGGTGCCGGCTATACCCGTGATTATCCGGTAGAACAGTATTATCGGGATAATCGCTTAAATCCGATTCATGAAGGCACTTTTGGTATTCAGTCACTGGATTTACTCGGGCGTAAATTATGGCAGCACAATGGCAAAGGCTTAAATCTGCTAATGCAACGCATCAACACCACGCTGGAACAGATTCAGCATCCGGCCATTCTGGATCTGTCTAGCAAATTCTGCAAACATCTGGCTACGGTACAAAGCACCACACAAAAACTGGGACAGGCGCTTATGCAAGGTCAAACCAATGAGGCTTTGGCCAATTCTGCCCTGTATTTAGATATGATGGCTAAAGTGATTATTTCCTGGTTATGGCTGGATATGGCCAACAAGGCGCAACAGCAGTTTGGCCAGTCTGAGTTGGCAGAAGATCAGCAATTTTTAGCAGGCAAGTTGCAAGCGGCGCGCTATTTTATTCGCTGGGAATTACCGGAAATTGAACATCAGGCCAAATTACTGAGTGAATTTGATGATACTTGCCTGTCGATGCACAGCGACTGGTTTTAAAACCGGATGATGGAAAGCAGGTTTTAAATATCTACCTTCTAAAGAAAATCCCCATGTAGTTTATTACATGGGGATTTTTTATATACTTCTAGAATGCAGATGCCGTTTAGAATTGTGCATTCAAGACATTGGCCGCCACTTTACCCTGCCACAATTCACGTAGGGTCGGTAAATAGAATTTTTCACCCAGCTCGACCAGTTCTGCATCAATTTGCGCATGAACTTCATGCATAAACAGATAGTCCAGCTCTACCGTCGCCAATTGGCTTTGTGATTTTTTATAGTCCTGACGTTTTTGCTGTGCTTGCTTCACCAAACGGTCTGCAAAAGCGCGATCTTTATATTTCGCAATAGCATTTAAACGCAGCTCAATCAGGCCCCAACCACTGAGCAGCAATTTAAACAATTCCAGATCTGCCGTGGTTGATTCCCAGGTCATGTCTTCCAGGTTTTCATTTTCAGGCAGCACCGGCAGCAGCAACTCCATCACACTTGGGAAAATTTTCTTAAAATTTAAAATAAATTTAACAGGATGCTCACCCGGATAATCGGTAAATTGCACCTTTTTCTGAACATCCGTTAAATAGATATCAAGCATTGAAAATTTTCCTAGATAGATTGCTGTTTTACAAAGCTTTATTTCTTAGCTTGTAAAACTGTAATAAAAAACGAATCGCATTTTAGCAATTATGACATCTTATTCAATGTTATTTAAGCCATGTGTCTACATGAGGACGGCTTTAGCTCTAAAATTCTTCAATCTGGAAAGATGACTTTAAACGGTTCGAAGGCTTTTAACTTTTTAAAAACTTTGATTCGGGGCTAGTAGATGGTTCTTTTCTTTATTGGGTTCTTGAGTTTGAATCTTATATTAATCAACATCTAGTTAGTAGTTCAATAAGCACGAACACTCCATATTAAAATGACACACTGTTTGCCTTCAATGCACTCTCATCTATTATGCTGAGATATCTCAGACTTAAAAAATAACGATGCTTTTTCTTATTGCGATCCTATTTTTAGTTTTTATTCTCTATTACTACAGGCTTGATCAGGCCAGCTCGATGAGCAGCGAGTTTGTATTCTACCTTTGCCTTTCATTAATCATCCTCTGCATCGTGAACGCCTGGCGTGTGTTGACTTAAGCATCGAGTAAGCATCAAAAAAACCTTCTCATCTCCCAGCGATCACAACACTGCGTATAGCGTGACCCTCTAGTTATACCTATATTTTTTCCTTTCACAAGCGGTTCATAGTACAGGTATATCATCACGGGATTAAAAAAATTAATGTGAGATGTATCGTGAAATACGGAATTTTAATTGTTCTACTGTTAAGCTGTGTAGTCAGCAGTGGCCTGAGTTTCTGGGTTGGATTCAAGGCAGATGATTCATTATTATTGATCATTGGCGGACTGCTCATTTTTGCATCAATCTTGATTGCCCTTGAAATTAAAAAAGTCAAAAAAGATCCGTTCTAAGCCAAGCCGGCAATTTTTCTATGCTCTATGGATGCGGGTATAGCGCCTATTCACGCTCTTTTAGACAATCCTGACAGCGCCGAATTTCTTCATCATCACCCGTGTATTCGACTTCAGTTGCGCCATGAAAGCTAAACAGACAAAGAAGGAACTGGATCATAATATTCTACTCTTAATAATCTGCCTCCTGTTCTGGAGGACGGCGTTGGGAGAAAATCAGAAGTTAGCCCTGATACAAATTTTATATAAATAGAAATTTTAAAAGTTGTCATAATATGACACTCATAAAAATTAATATTCAATTAAATTATCCTATTTCGATAATCTAAATAAAAAATTACCCACTAAACCCAAAAGTTCTGAATAACGACTTTATGGATATTTTCATCGAAATCCAGATTAGACAGACTTAAGTTTTTGTTCTTCATATTGATATAACAATAACTTGCTGCAAGTCCTACACCAATCAAAGCTAATAGTTTCATTGCTCACCTCACCTATTGGAAGATCTGGATTTAAACTATCATTCAAATTTGTAGCTTTCACATTCAATTTTGATCATTTTTTGTACAGATTGTAATTTCCGGAGCAATGTATAAAGCCATAAAAAAGCCCACCAGTGGGTTGAGCTTTTTAGGTCTTGACCAAGAGAAAGAAGCAATAGGGATGAGCGCTGTTAATACTCTTGATCTAAACCATTGCTACACGTTTCATTCTCTTCTTCATCGAGCAGGTAGTCGATTTCAGTCACCTCATGCAGGCCAAATAAAGTGAATAGAAGATGGAGCATAATTTTTCTCCTCAAAAAAATGCCTCCCTAGAGGAGGAGGCAGTAAAAAAAAAAAGAAACTACAGCGATAGATTCTGCTGAAAATTATATATAAATTTATAATTTATATATTTGCATAATATTACATATTTTATGCCAAAAATTAGCCAACCCAAGCCGTTTTAAATGAATTATTAATAGAAAATTATTATAATTTTAAGATAAGTTTAATAATATTCAAAACTCGGAGGCATCCTCAACCTCGAATCGACTGCCTCGCTGTCATTGTAAAGTGCAATTTAAGAAAAACCACCCAAACCCAATATTCAACGCATAGTTGTTAAACCGGAGTTGAGCTATACTGCAAACCTAATGACAAAGCTGGTTTTGTGAACCTAATCTCTTCTTATAAAAAACATAAATTCACTTTTACCCAAGATAATCTCTTTATGAAAAATATTATCCTTCCACTATTCATATCTTTTACAACACTCAGTTTAACAACTGCCTGTAACAGTCCTTCTAATAATTATATTGAGAACACTTCTGGTTCAAAAGCTAGTCCAGAACTCAGTTCTGAAAGTAAACTCATTATCGAAGAATACAACTCTATAATTTTAGAATTTCAAAATATTGATGATGAAACAGAAACCTTAAAGAAACTTAAATCTATTATTCCCAAGTTGAAGCAAATCAATCTTGAAAAAGAACGTTATCGGCTTTTAATGAATTCGTACCTTAGAATTGGAGATATTGAGAAAGCCTATACATTAACAGAAGAAATTTTGGCTCAAAACAAACAACCTAACATAAAAAACTTTCAATGTATGTTAATGGAAACACTAAATAAGCCTTCTTCTTTAATTAAAGATTGCTACTCAGCTGCTGCATCTCTTTATCAACATGAATTAAATAAATTAGATTCATCTGCCCCGAACTACACACAAATATTATGGGGATTTAACGTAAATATATTTCATGCAGGGCATATTGAATACCGATACCAGCTTAAAAAAATTGTGGATCATCAAAAAAATGAAACAGATCAACAATTTTATAAAACCTTATTTGATTTAGAGACCAATGCCGACCTGCGTCAAGAATTATTATATTCAATTGCTTCTCGCATATAATTCAATAGCTCGCTTCTCCTCAATATTCAGATTAAGCATCTTCAAGAGGCCTAACCTGAATATCTAATGTCTCCATCTCAATACATCAAGCAGTCCACCTACCAATGTATTCAAGGAAAATATTCAGATCATCCCACCCTTAAAGATGCATGGTCACACCCAGCTGAAAAGCGCGGCCCGGTAACGGCGCAATATATTTCAGGGGCGAATTATGTGGACGTGCCTCTTCATCCAGCAGGTTTGATCCATTCATAAACAGGTCAAAACTGGCATTTTTTAAAGTTACTTTTTTACGAATATCCAGATCCATCAGGTTATATGCCGGCAGTGGCACTTCCTCTGACACATTTTTCCCCAAATATCGCGGTTGATCATAATAAATACTTGCCAGACGCGCTGACCAATCGGCGCGTGTCCATTCAATGTGGGCACCATAACGATTGGTCGGCATATTCGGCAAATACACGCCATCATTACTTAAACGCAAACTTTCCGGATTAGTGGCCTTATTTTTAACCAGATCGGCAAAACCACCGACCTGTACCTCACCAAAATGGTCTAAATCAAAAGTGTAGTTCATATCCACCTCAAAACCATTCACTTTAGTATCGGTTTGCTTCCAGTACTTCAGCGGTAAACGGTTTCTCATGGATGAACCGGAATGCGACAAATAAAAATAATCTTCAAAATCCATTTGATATAAAGCTGCAGCGATATTCGCAGCATCCCAGTTCACATGCGTGATTAATTCCAGCCCCTGCATTTTTTCTTTGTTCAATGCCTGATTGCCTTCCTCCTGCGTCATAACCGAATAATGCGGATTGCTGGCATACAGTTCATTAATTTCAGGAGCCCGTTCTGACTTGGAATATTGCAGTCTAAAGTCCAGATAATCGGTCGCTTTAAAATTCGAACCGACATAAAAACTATTTAGAGCAAAAGATTTATTTTGTAGGGTGCTATTGGCCGCATTACGCGCCAGTTTAAAACTCTGATCCTGAATCTCATGCTGAACGTTCTCATGGCGATAACCGGCATCCACTGAAAACCGCTCCCAATCCAATTTTTCCTGGATAAATACCGCCTGAGTCGTGGTTTTGACATTAGGAAGATAGCGCTGTGTTCCTGAACCGTTAACATCACGCACATTCAAAGCAGTGCCAATTTCGCCACTCAAATTTTTATAGGGCATCTGCTTTAGTACCAGTTCGGCAGCATGGCTATTAAATTGATATTCATTGGCTTTGCTTGCACCAATATATTCACCCGAGCGATTGGATAATTTTGATGCCTGAATTTGGAGATGATCAAGTACAGGCAGTGGGTCCCTGAGTAACGCATCAACCGCAAAACGGTTCTGTTTAATCTGCACCGTGACCGGCAAGCTATCATCATAAGCGCTCTGGAAAGATTTATTTTCCATTGAGAAACCCGGCACACCATAATCACTGGTTTTATAATCGGCACTAATTCCAATATAGCCATTGTCTAAAAAGTAAGTACTCCCGATTGCCATATTTTCATTTCTGGCATAGCTATTGCCCAGTTTTTTCTGATAATTGGGCGTAACATCCTGATTGGTTCGGCTTTCCACATATTTTGGCGTATTGGGCACATAATCCGGGTTGGGATCATTGATAAATTCCCGGTAGGCGCCATTCACATAGCGGGTTAAAACCGCTTGATCAGTATATTTGGCCGACTCCAAGCCATCATAATAATCATAAAAATGCTGAGGATTCTGCGCGATATCTTCTAAAACATGCTTATTTAAATATTGATGATGTGCCTTATTAAAGACCTGTTCAATTCTGGCATCGCGCTGGCAAGCGCTTGCCAAAGCAGAATCAATCCCGCCTCGCTCCGAGAAAATCGCTGTATCACAGACGGTTGCTTTGCTCTTTCCGGGAATTTTATAAGATGAAATCTGTTGGGTCGAAAACTGGATATTGGTGCTCAGATTTTCCTGATTATTGACATTAATGCGAATACCATGCCCACTAAAATCGTTAAAGCCCTTTTTATATACCACATCGACATTGGCACTTTTCTCTTCCAGCGTTTTTGAGATGATTCCCGAATCGATATCCACATAACCACCAATCGCCTGTCCGCCATAACGCACAGTATTGGTCCCTTTATGTACGGTCACGCTTTTAGTAAATAGTGGATCAAATGGAATATTAATATCACCGCTGATAGCATTCATTCCATTGATCGCCTGACCATTCTCCAGAATCCCGACCCGATGACCGCTCAAACTGCGTATCACTGGTACCCCCGAATTGGGACCGAATGCGCTACTTTGCACGCCAGACATATGTTTAACAGCATCGCCCAAGGTATTGGCTGTTTCAATGCGTTCTTTAGGCGCAATGTTCAGGTTCTTGTCAGTATCATCCCCCTGAAAAATAAGTGGTTCCAGAATTGTAATCGGCTCTTCAGCCTGTGCCTGTTGCATCGCCAATAAAATTAAAGTCATGAGTGTGCTGTATTTCATGCGAGCCCCCTTTTAAAAAGTGTTATGTTATAACATAACTTTATGTCTATTTAAAAAATTATTCTGGTTTTTCTGGCAGATCGAGAAAATGCAGCAACTCAATTGAGAGGAAGAAAAATGGGGGAATTGAAATATTTTGAATTCTTAGATTCTTAAAAAAAGAAAAAACCATCTAACACGAAGTTAAATGGTTTTTAGAACCCGCTCAACAGCCAAAGCTCATTAGAGCTTTTTCCAGGTCATGGCACTGGTTGTATTGCTCTGTTGCGCTTTACCAAATACTTTCATCTGGTCTTTAGCATCATTCAATTGCGCTTCAATGGTATAGGTCCGGCCATCCTGGGTATTCAGCCATTGACCTTGCTTAAACTGCTTATGGTTGCCGGTCATGCCTTTCAGCACTTCCATACCAAAAATCGGCTGGTTCTTTAAAGCCCCTTCACATTTGCCACAAACGTCCGGATTCACCGCTCCCGCTGTCGGATAATTTTTGCTCACCACGGCGCTATACTGCTGTGTTTTGGAGTTTTTACGAATCACGATTTCCGACACATAATACCCGGTTCGATCATCAATCACTTTCCATGTCCCGATTAAAGGATCAAACGGCATTGCCACTACAGTTTTGGTTAAACCCGCCAATAGAGCCGCAGCCCCCAATAATTTAAAATTCATAAGCAAAAAGAGTTTCAAAAGAGTCAATAAAGAAATGAGATACGCTTCCCAGCGGCCTGCATTATATTCATTTTCCTAAACTAAATCATAATAATTTCATAAATTTTAAATATCTATGTGGTATTTAGAGCCAAGTTTTGCTAGATACTTCACATTTCTTTTCCAGAATTTTACCACTTCTTTTTATTGTCACATTCAGGGCTTATGATGCAGTCAAGGTCATTAAAAACGAGAAGATGGCCTGTAATAACTAAGTAGCGCAAACTAACCCAGCATATAGCAATCCATATGTTGGGTTTTCTTTTATAGGTACTTTGCACTTTCATGCACAGGTTCTGATGGAGAAATAGTTGTGATGAAGCAAAATTTTTTAGCCCACCGGGATGGCTGCTCATATTCCATCCCGGTAGATGCAACACTTATTTCGCATTCGGTGAAACCATATTTTCTGGTCGTACCACGTCATCAAACTGTTCAGCAGTGACCAGATTCAGCTCCACCGCCACCTGTTTTAAGGTTTTCCCTTCTTTATAGGCCGTTTTCGCGACTTTGGCGGCATTTTCATAACCAATTACCGGATTCAGTGCCGTCACCAACATCAACGAGTTATGCAGGAAATGATCAATCTTGTCACGGTTCGGCTCAATTCCGACAGCGCAGTGATCGTTAAAGCTGTTGCAGGCATCTCCCAATAACTGAATCGACTGTAACAGGTTATAGGCAATCACTGGCATAAATACGTTTAGCTCGAAATTACCCGAAGCCCCAGCCACATTAATTGTCGTATCATTGCCCAGCACTTGCGCCACCACCATGGTCATCGCTTCACTCTGGGTCGGATTGACTTTACCTGGCATAATGCTTGAACCCGGTTCATTTTCCGGAATACGGATTTCACCAAAACCACAGCGCGGCCCACTGGCCAGCCAGCGTATATCATTGGCAATTTTATTTAAGCTCACAGCCAGAGTTTTTAAGGCACCGGAAGCAAATACCGCAGCATCACGTCCAGCCAAAGCTTCAAACTTGTTCGGCGCAGTAACGAAAGCCAAACCGGTCAGGCTGGCCAGTTGCTGTGCGGCTTTTTCAGCATAGTCCGGATGGGCATTTAAACCGGTTCCTACGGCGGTGCCACCCAACGGCAGTTCATATAAACCGTCCAGGGCCTGATGCAAACGTTTCAAACCATGATCGAGCTGCGAGACATAGCCGCTAAATTCCTGCCCTAGGGTTAAAGGCGTTGCGTCCTGTAAATGGGTACGGCCAATTTTCACAATATCGGCAAAGGCATCGCTTTTGGCCTGCAAGGTATCTCTTAAACGGGTCACTGCCGGAATTAAGAGTTCATTGATCTGTAAACTGGCAGCCACATGAATCGCGGTCGGGAAAGAATCGTTGGTTGATTGGGCACGGTTCACATGGTCATTCGGATGGACTGGCTTTTGTGCACCCAGCGGATTGCCGAGTTTCTGGTTAGCAATATTGGCAATCACTTCATTACAGTTCATATTGCTTTGCGTGCCCGAACCAGTCTGCCATACCACCAGCGGAAACTGGCTATCCCATTTGCCTTCAATCACTTCTTCAGCTGCATCAACAATATAGTGCGACAGTTCTTGAGGAATCTGGTTCAGTTCTGCATTGGTCATGGCCGCGGCTTTTTTCACTAAGCCCATGGCGCGAATCATGGGACGAGGTAAACGTTCCTGCCCGATTTTAAAATTCTGTAAGCTGCGCTGAGTCTGTGCACCCCACATGGCCTCACTCGGGACTTCAACTTCGCCCATGGTGTCGTGTTCGATACGTGTTTGCATACTCAACCTCTATCTATTCTTGCTGTTCTCAATGCTGTTATAACGCTGCCCTGAGGCAGCAGCTATGGCGAATATAGTCATCTTAGGTCAGGCGGATAAAATTATAAATGATAATTATTATCATATTTAGATATATCATTGCCCGCGTAAGGTATGCTGATAAAAGCGCCATTCATCTTCTAGCATCTGCTGAATCGAGCGTTTCGGTTGCCAGCCTAGTACCTCTTTGGCTTTACTAATATCGGCCGCGACCTGATCCAGTTCAGCATAGGGATATACATCAGCATCGACCGTTTTAATTTCGGTACCGGTGACGCTCGAAATTTCATTTAACAGCTGCTGGATGGAAATCGCCTCGCCGGCAATATTAAAGGCTTCACAAACATGCTGTTGCTGGAATAGCCATTGCAGGGTTAAAGACACCGCTTCACAACAATCCAGTACATGCAGGAAACTACGTTCAACAGTCTTGTCTTCAGTTTGGGCCTGTTTACGCAGCTCGATAAATTCGCGTTGCCGCGCCCCGACCTGCATCGCCAGGGGTACAATATTTTTTGGCAGTGGCGGTACCATTTCACCCAGTACCCCATGTTCAAAGGCACCGGCAATATTGCCCAAACGCAATAAGGCAATTTTCCATTCATTGTCAGTTTTAAAGGTGTCCTGAATAATTTCCTCAGCCATCTGCTGAGATTTGATATACGGATTCGGATAAGCATACTGAAATGGCAGATCTTCTTTCAGTTGCAGGCTGGATTGGCCATACACGGTTAAGCTAGATAAATGTGCCAGCACACGTACCCCGGTACGCTGCATGGCACGCAGCAAACTCATGATACAGCTGACATTATCATTATAATATTCAAGCGGTTTCAGGACCGATTCTTCCAGCGATTTAAAGCTGGCCGTATGCACCACTGCATCAACTGAATACTGTTCAAAGACTTTATTTAAGGCCGGGGTGTTACGAATATCAATTTTGGCAAAAGGCACATACATGCCCGAAATATATTCAAGTCGTTCTAAGGTTTGTAAATTGGCATTGGATAAATTGTCGACAATAATGACTTCTTGCCCTTGAGCCATCAGACTTAATGCAATATGCGAGCCTATAAAGCCTAAACCACCAGTCACTAAAATCATTGTATACTACCTTTTTCTTATGAAGTCTGAATGCCCCCTGTGTTGCGGGAACATTTCATTAGTGAATTTTGATGAGTACCTTATTACTAATTACCTCCGCGCCAACCTCAATTCATGCCTGGCATGCGTTGGGTCTGGCTCAAGCCTTGCAGAGCAAGAATGAAGATTTCCGGGTGTTCTTCTATCAGGACGCTGTTATGGTCGCTAACGATTTACAATGGCTACCCGATGATCAGCGACAGTTAAAATCGGAATGGCAAAAACTGTCGATTCGTTTGCCGGTTTGTGTCAGTGCGGCACTGTTACGCGGGATTACCGATCAGGACAATGCCAAACGTCATCAACTTCATCAACACAATTTAGCCGCGGGCTTTGAATTGGTTGGTCTGGGCGAACTTGCCGATGCAGTGCAATCTGCAGATCGCCTTCTTCAATTCTAAGTGGTTCTATTTGAGAATTTGTTGCATTTAAAAGGTAAATTGTGTGAAAACTGTACTCGTCATTTTAAGCCAGGCCAATTTAAGCAGCCAGCAGGTACATGAAAGCCTGTCTGCGACTATGGTACTGGCCACTTTTGGCTGTGAAGTCAAAGTGTTATTACAGGATGCTGCCCTAAGTCTGCTCAAAAGCGATTTGGCTTTTGACCAGCTCAAACACGCCTTCAAGCTGGCCTCGAATATGGTCGAAAGTTTTGAGTTTTATGATTTAAGCCCGATTCTGGTAGAACACCAGCATCAACATTCAGCTTATGTCAGCCAGTCGCAGCAGGAAATCGAGTTTATTGAACTGAATGCGGACTTTATCCAGCGTTTTGACCACGTGCTGTACTGGTAAGCCGGAAGGAATCTGTTATGTCACAAAATACTTTATATTTGCTGCAATCCGGCTTCCATACTACCCCGGCCATGCTGGACAAAGTTTCACGTCTGTATAGTGAAGGCGATGCAGTGGTGCTGATGGGTGATGCAGTATTGGCCATTGATCACCCATTTTGTCAGCAATGCGGCACCCTGTTTGCACTGGAGCATGATCTAGAGCTGCTGGTCCAGCCATTGCCTGCCCATCTGCACAGTTTAAACTATGCTACCTTTGCCGAGCTGTGTCTGGCTTATAGCCGTTGTATCTCTTTAAAATAAACAAGCTTTGAGTGTGTTATGAATCTTGAACTGGACCAAGATGGTCATTTGGTCGATTACACCATCTGGAATGAAACTGTAGCGCAAGAGCTGGCCAAAAGCCTGGAGCTGGAACTGGAAGATTGGCATTTTGAAATTTTGCAGGCTGTGCGCCAGTTTTATCAGCAGTTTGGTCATTCTCCGGCGACTCGCCCGTTAATCAAGTTTCTGATGAAAACGGTCAGCCCTGAGATTAATAATGCCCTCTTGCAAGAGCGTTTTAACACCGGACTGGTGGCGCGGCATTTAAGCCGTCTGGCCGGTATTCCCAAACCGGCGAATTGCCTGTAATTGGAGGAAGATTCATCTGTTCAGAGGTTTAGCGCTATAGATGAATCTGATTTCACACGATAATCCTTTAATTCTTACTTTAGAAATGAATCTCATCAGGATGCGTTTCAATAATTCTTAACCAGGCCCGGGTGGCCGGACTCATAGCGACTGTCGTATTCCAGGCCATTCGCAAGGTCCAATTCAGCTCAGGCTGGCACAAACGGCTGATCTGATAACGCTCGGCAGGCAACTGCTCACAATAAACCTGAGGCAACAGCGCAATCCCCACGCCGGAATCCACCATTTTGGCAATAAAATCCCACTGGCTGCTTTTACAGACAATCTTCGGTTCAAAACCCAGCTGTTGTGCGGCCTGTAGAATCATCTGGTTTAAAGTAAAGCTGTCGGCAAACAGTAAAAAAGACTCATCTTTCAGTTCCAGCAACGATACCGTTTCACGTCCCTGCCATGCAGAATTCCGGGCAGATAACAAACACAGTGGCGAATCCATAATTGGAATTCCGCCCAATACCGGTTTTAAATGGCCGAGTACAATCCCGACATCAATCTGTTTATCCAGAATAGCAGCTTCAATCCCGCTGGCGCCTACCTCTAAAAAGCTCAGTTCAATAGCCGGATACTGCTGATGAAACTTGGCAATTAACCGGCTTAATAGCACCGAACCCAAGGGCGGCAAACCCAGCGTCAATTTACCACGTTCTAGCGCATGAACTTCCGCCACCGAATCATAAATCGCCTGCTCCAGTTGCAGCATTTGTAGCGCATGCTGATAAATCTGCTCGCCCAGGTAAGTCAATTGCACTTCACGTTTACGCCCAGCTTCACCTTTATGAAACAGCGCAGTGCCCAACTCATCTTCCAGCCCCCGAATGGCCTTGCTAATTGTGGGCTGGGTCAGGCACAAAGCATCTGCTGTGCGGGTAAAACTTTGCAATTGCACCAGCTTGACCAGTATTTTCAGGCTTTTTAAATCCACCATCATTCCCAATAGGCATAATTATTTTTTCATTATTCATAATCATCCAGACAGGTCAAATCTAAAATACAGTCGTGTTTAACCTTTAGGGCAATTCAGCGATGTGGTCTCTTTCCCGTGTTGCCGTCCTCAGCATACAAATTGCGCTGCTGATCCTGATCTGGTGGCTCGGTGCGCTGATCCAACAGATATTCCAGCTGCCGGTTTCAGCGGGTGTGATTGGCCTGATTCTATTATTACTGGCATTGTTAAGTGGCGTATTTCAACTGCAATGGATCAAGCAAGGCGCCGATTTTATGCTGGCCGAGCTGATGCTGCTGTTTATTCCCTGTGTGGTCGGCATTATCAATGATCTGGATTTACTGCTGAGCCAAGGCTGGCAACTGCTGCTCTCGATTACGCTCGGCACCTGTGCGGTAATGGTCGCCACAGCCTATAGCGTGTGCTGGGGTTTTAAACTGGAACAGCGGCTCAGGAAAAATACCAACAATACCGCATATGTGTCAGGAGATTAAGATGAACCTGATCGCAAGCCTGTGCTTCATCTTCACCCTGCTGGGTTATATCGTGGCCAAACAACTGTATCGTCGTTATCCGGTGCTGCTGTTTTTACCCTCCATTCTGGTTCCGGCTGGATTAATCTGCGTGCTGCTCTATTTCGGGATTTCCTATAACAGCTATATGCAGTACAGCCACTGGATTGTCTGGATGCTCGGGCCAGCCACGGTGGCTTTTGCCATTCCGATTTATGAATATCGTGCGCTGATTCAGCGCCATCTGCTGGCCATCAGCATGGGTATTGTGATCGGTATGTGTGTCGGCATTATCAGTGCTTTTTATCTGGCGCAGCTGTTTCAGCTAAATCAGGAAACCACATATAGCCTGATGGCGCGCTCTATCTCTACACCCTTTGCGATGGAGTTAAGTACACAGGTTGGCGGCTCGGTTGAACTGGTAATCCTGTTCACCATGATGACCGGCTTTGCCGGCGGTTTTATGGCAGATGCCGTCTTACTCGCACTCAAACTGAATTCACATTTTGCTCAAGGTGCAGCCTTAGGTAATGCCGCGCATGGTTTTGGTACTTCTAAAGCCTTTATGCGCCATCGTGAAGAAGGTGTGGCCGCCTGCTTAAGTATGGTACTGGCTGGCATATTTATGGTGATTTTTGGACCTGCCCTGATTCATGGCGTGGTCCGGTTTTTATAACTGAATCCGCTGCTAAAATAAAATCAGTGCAGATTAAGACTCATCCACCACATCGGCAAACTGGGCATTTAACACCCGGGCCAGATCATCCGGCTTTAAACCAATGTCCAGTCCACGTTTGCCACCGCTAACATAGATTTTGTCCAGACTTTGCGCGCTCTGGTCAATCACAGTTTTTAAACGTTTCTTCTGCCCAATCGGGCTAATTCCGCCAACCAGATAACCGGTTAAACGTTCAGCATCTTTAGGCTCTGCCATATGCAGTTTTTTACAGCCCACCGCGGTAGCAACTTTCTTTAAATTTAACTGCACATGCACCGGTAAAATCGCCACATAATACTGTTTATCATCAGTTACCAATAAGGTTTTAAATACTTCGGCCAGGGCTAAACCCAGCTTTTCCGCTGCTTCCAGCCCAAAACTTTTGGCGTTCGGATCATGCTCATATTCATGAATACTATAGTCAATTTTATTGGATTTTAAAATTTTACAGGCCGGTGTCATTTTAGTTGCCCAGTGATAAACATCCTCGCAGTATAAAAGCTTCTGCTGCAGAAGTTAATCACTGTATAGCTTAGGCTATTGAGTGGCAGCATGATATTTCCGCTTTTCCACATCATCCAGCATACTCTCGGTTTCCTGCAAGACATTGGCCAAACGCTGGGTATGCGCAATCAAACGGTCCAGCCAGCGCTGTGCGGCCAGTAATTCCAGACTGCGCGCGGCACTCAGATGTTGCACCGTGGCATATTCAATCACTTTTTCACGCGCTTCGGCACGCTGCTCTTCCACCCATTGTTTCAGGTTTAACAGCTCACGATTTAAAGATGCCACTTCGGTCAGGCGGTTAAACTCATCGACATACTGAAAGTGATTGTCCAGCACATGAATATAATCCAGCCCCATCTGATAAATAGTTGGCTGGGTACGGATATGCTCGGCATGTTCTACTGCTTCCAGATCACTGCGCAGCACACGTAAATACACCATCAGGCGCAGCATCGCCATTAAACGCTGCTGATCCAGCTCATTTTCACTAACCGATAAATCTTCCAGATACTGCTGCACCCGTTTTAAGATTTCATCCAGTTGCTGTAATTCGCTATTGGAGGGCAAACGACCTTCCTGAATCGCGCGTTTCAGCAAAATCAGGATATGCCCAATCGACCAATAAATCACTTTAGAAGCGGCATTAATCGCTAAAGCCGGCACCGAAAAACTGGCCTGATCCAGATAACATAAAATTGAAGGGGTGCGGTCTGGAATTAAACCGACAATCAACTGTTCAAACTGTTTTAAAAAGGGCAATAAAAATAAGGTTCCCAGCACACTAAAGGCGGTATGAAACGCAGCGACAATAATCACATCATCCCAAGTGCCGACCTGTGAATGTTCCGCCAGCCACAAAAAAGCCGGTTTCAACAAGATAAAAGCCAACACGGCCGAAATCACGTTAAACACCACATGCACGGCTGCGGTGCGTTTGGCATTGGCAGTCGAGCCCATGGCTGCCAGAATCGCGGTCGCCACCGTACCAATATTTTGTCCAATCACCAGACCTAAGGCTTGGGACAAATCAATCGCACCACTGGCTAAAGCGGCCAAGGTCGCAGTAATGGCTGCACTGGAAGATTGCAGCAGCACGGTCATCACCAGCCCGACCAGCACTAAAATCAACTGTGTGGTGAAAGAGTTATTGGAAAAAACCGATAAATCAACCCGCTCGGCAAAACCGGACATTGCCACCTGCAGCAAGTCAATCCCAAAGAAAATCAGGCCAAAACCGGCAATAGTTAAACCGAATAAAGACAGTCGCCCACGGCTGAATAATTTAAAGATCGCCCCCAACCCAATGAGTGGCAAGGCAATATGG
Source organism: Acinetobacter sp. AND/436 (assembly GCF_049546925.1). Lineage (NCBI taxonomy): Bacteria > Pseudomonadati > Pseudomonadota > Gammaproteobacteria > Moraxellales > Moraxellaceae > Acinetobacter > Acinetobacter sp. AND/436. The sequence goes on along the minus strand of NZ_JBMXBO010000009.1, from coordinate 2,522 downwards.
GCAATGGAAAATTTAACCCCCAAAAAAGCCACCATCCAACCGGTGCTGGTGGTGCCAACATTGGCGCCAATAATCACACCAATGGCCTGACTAAAAGTCAGAATACCAGCACTCACAAAGCCAATGGTGGCCAATGTGGTTGCCGTTGAGGATTGCACAGCCAAAGTCAGGCCGATGCCAGAAAAAATGGCTTTAATCGGTGAACCTGTAAATTTAGACAGCCATAAACGCAATGACTCCCCAGCCATCTCTTTCAGACTGTCTGTCATTAAGGTCATTCCAATCAGGAACAAACCGATCCCGCCACACAACTGTGCAATCACTTCTAGCATGCAACTACCCAATAAATATTTTTATTTTCAACCATCTAAGTATATAAGAGATTATGCAATGAAAGCCGCTTTATACCCTAAAAGTTGCATAGTGACATCAACATGAACAGCACAATAAATAGAAACATGATCTTCCAATGCACTCTAAAGATATTTCAAACACGTAGTATTGGAGCGAAAACTTAACAAAACAGCGGCGGTTCCAGGCCGCCGTTGGCTTGACGGATATCGCCCAGCTCACTAACATCCTTAAACATATTCGCGAGCACTGGCTAATCTGGTGCAGCATCACTGCTTTTTTCTGATTTTAAAATGAAACTGACCATCCCATTATTATTGAAAACCTCTTTTATTGGCCTCAGTGCCCTTAGCCTGATTGCCTGCTCACCTTTAGGGGGCGGCTCCGTTGCCAAACGTTCCGCTAAACTTTCAGTCGGGATCCAAAAAGCCTATTCGGTTGCACCTGACACCGCTAACCGTGTTGCACCGATGATTGTGCAACATGCAGAACGTTATGAAATTGATCCACTGTTACTGGCCGCGCTGATTCGCCAGGAATCCAGCTACCGCAGTCATGTGGTATCACCGGCTGGTGCGGTGGGCTTAACCCAAGTCATTCCGCGTTATTGGCAGCAAAGCTGTGGCAGTAATTTGTTTGATGAATCTTCCAATATTCAATGCGGCTCTTACATTTTAAATCGCTATAACACGAAAGCCGGCAGCTGGCCTAAAGCCCTAGCTTATTATAATGTTGGCCCTACCGGTTATCATTCCAGCTGGAAGATGAAACGCCAAGGCAAACGTTATGCCAAACAGGTTAAACAGCATCAAAATGATTTAAAAGGCGCACTATAAACCTTTTTATCCTGTGATTTTTTAAAAGCTCCTGATGGGGCTTTTTTACATCATTGCCAAGCAATTACATATTCCCGTCAAAACCAGTACAGTGCCTTGAGCCTCAGTTGTTAACGTAGCAAAAGAATTCACGAAACGAGGATGGGAAAATGCCAAAGAAAGTATTATTCATTACGTCCAATCAGGGTGTGGAGCAAGATGAGCTGATCAAACCCTTTGAATATTTGAAATCTAAAGGCATTGAAGCCATACATGCAGCAGAAGAACAAAAAGAAGTTCAAACGGTCAAGGCTGATAAAGATCCTGGTCTAAGTACCGAACCGGAAACAACGCTAGATAAGGTCAATCCGGAAGATTACGATGCACTGGTCATTCCCGGTGGAACGGTCAATGCCGATACGCTTCGAATTAATCCCGAAGCGCATAAAATCATCCAGCACTTTACCGATCAAGGTAAACTGATTGCCGCAATCTGTCATGGTCCGTGGGTTTTAATTAATGCCGAACGGATTCGCGATAAAAACCTGACGTCTTATAAAACCATCAAGCTGGATCTGGAAAATGCCGGCGCGAAATGGGTCGATGAAGAAGTCCATCGCTGCAATACCGGTGGATGGGTATTGATCAGCTCACGTAATCCGGATGATATTCCTGCATTTAACCAGGCGATTGTGCAAGAATTGGAAGCTGAAACCTAAAGATTTTTAATCATATCTATAAAAGAAACCTCATCTTCGGATGAGGTTTTTTTATCAGAATCAGGAGATTAAGAAAGCCCTTTGAGCTGTTTTAAATAAGCCACCACTTCCTCATTGCCAGCCATTTCAGCAAGCTCCAGTGCCGTATGTGGACTACGATGCTCCATATCCGCCCCTTTGCTCATCAGCAGTTTCACCACGTCCAGATGATCATTTTCTGCCGCCGCCTGCAAGGCACTATAGCCTTCCTCATCACTACCATTGGCATCTGCACCTTGCTGTAAGGCTTGCTGTACCTGCTCCAACTCACCCAGTGACGCCCAATATACAATTTCAGGAAGATGTAGCTCATCATCATCTTCAGGGATCGGAGAGAATGAATTCAGTTTCATAAAGTGCTCTTAGAATCGTAATTTGATCATATTGATCTTAAGATTTTAGCTGAATCTGGGGATATATATGGATTTAAATTGTTAGCTTTAATTTTTAGATAAAAATTGGGTTCTATGCGCTGGCTGATGAGGCATTTATTTAAATAGAAGCAGGAAGGAACAGTAAAAAATCAAAAGCGACCTTAAACAAGATGAGGAAGCCCAGATAAATTTTACCCATAAAAAAATCCCCCTCGCTTTTGCTA
>NZ_JBMXBO010000008.1:0-148025 GCF_049546925.1 Acinetobacter sp. AND/436 | reverse complement strand
TGCCATGCAAGGCTTTTTTCAAAAGAAATATTTCGAGTGTTTATTTTATAAACCCAAAAATAGATAAACCACTGTTTTATCTTATAAATTTATTTTAGTAAAAATCTGTGAAATTCTTCAAAACACAATTACAAAACTTAAGCTACTGTTTTTTATATAATTATTACAATAGAAAAGTAAAAAGCAGAGCCGAAGCCCTGCTTTTGGTTTAAATAAAGCCCAAATTAGAACTTCATACTGATACGCGCCCAGTAGTTACGACCAATATTATTAAATTGCTGATCGGTTGGTAAACCTGTTCCTGATGCACCCATTTTGTTTAAATGCTCGGTATAAGTTTTATCTAGTACGTTATCAACACCTACAGACACATCAACACCTTTACTTAGGTTATAGCTGCCGTTTAAAGACAGTACGCCAAAACCACTACTCTCTTTCACATCATAGCCCACGATATTACCTTCACGTTCACTGATACGACTTTGACCATCCACCATACGTAATAATGCGCCTAACGTATATTTATCCTGAACATAGCGCAGGTTTAAACGCCCTTCCAAAGGTGAAATTTGTGGTAACGGTGTATTGTTTGTGGTGTTTTCACCCCACGCATACATGGCGCTCACATCTGCCTGCAAAGCATCGGTAAATTGATAACCTATACCAACTTCTGCACCTGCAATCGTTGCATCCACATTTCGGGTTTCAGCTTTATTGTTTGCATTGTACTTAGTCAAGATAAAATCTTGAACCAAACCAGCATAAGCCGATGCCCAAGAGCTGAATGCACCATGTTCATGTTGATAACCCAAATCAAGCTGAAGTGTTTTTTCAGTATCAATGCTATTAAAGGCATTGATACTGCCATTACCTTTTTCAGGACTAAACAATTCCCAATAATCAGGCATACGCTCAACATAACCTAAACCAATATAGGTTTTAGCATCATGGTGTGGATGTTGATTTTCCAAACGAATAAAACCACTTGGCAAAGTTTCTTTACGTTGTTGAGCCGTTTGTACCGCATCTACTTCAACCTGATCGACACGAACACCGCCCACTAAACGATTCTGCTCACTCAGCTGATAACCCAACTCACCAAAAGCGCCAACAGACTGAAACTTCATATCTTTGATACGTGGTAAGGCATGATAGGCAATATTATTTTCTGTATCGGTCTTACGGATTGTGTGCTCATTATTTTGAGTATCAATACCCGTAATAAAATCTAGCTGATCCCACTCATGTGTCACTGCCAGACGTGCGTTTAAGGTTTTACGCGCCACGTTGGTAGCCGTTTCTTTTGGCATCATCATGGTCGGCTTAAACTGACGCAAACTATAGTTATCCATCACATGATCATTAAAATTATAGTTAATCTGCGCTTCAATTTTCTTGATCACATCAGTGATGTTCTGTTTTTCAATGCGTAAACCCAGACTTTCACGGGCAAATTTGGAACCATCCATCATCCGGCCAGCATACACCGCTTCACCATCGGCTTTCCCTCCGGTCAATTCAACCCAGGTATCTGCATCCGGGGTCCAGCCCAGTGCTACATCAGCATTCCAACGTTCCCAGTCCGATGGCACGGTATTGCCCTCACCATCCTGATAGCTATTCGATACCGAACGGTTGCTATTTAGGCGAATATATTTCTGCTCGTCGCCTGCTGCAACCTCAATATTATGGTCCAGACGGCCAAATGAACCGGCCAGCACACTCAGTTGACCACGATAGTGCTGATCTTCATCAAACTGTTCCGGACGGCGCTCAAAAATCACCGTGGCAGCTGAACCGGTATTGGCATATTGCACGGTTTGTGGGCCTTTAATTACCGAAATCTGGTCATAACTTTCTGGTGAAATATAGGAGGTCGGTGAATCCATACGACTCGGACAGGCACCCAGGTTTTCTGTGCCATCGGTCAGAATTTTAATCCGCGAACCAAACATGCCACGGAAAGTCACATCGCCATTGGTACCAGCGCCACTGTTGACCGCGCTAAAACCGACAATACTTTGCAGATAATCTGCGCCATCGGTGGCTGGAATCGGTTGAATTGGCTGTTTCGGATCGGCACGGACAATCAGGCCGTTGGCATCATTGCCCTGATGCGCAGTCATCACAATAGGTGCCAGACTTTGGACGGGTGTTGGGGTTTCTGCAAACACAACTGGTGAATAACAAGCAACACAAATCGCAGCCGCAAGAGGCTGTAAAAAGAATTTTGGCTGAGCCATTTTTCATTTCTCACTGGAATACATATAAAACACGGCTTAAGTCATTCAAGACCCAAGCAAAACAAACGCGGTTTTATGCAAACAGTGGCGGTGCCCTACCCTGAGGAATAAGAAATAGTCGTTGCAGTGCAAACCAGACATGCTGGAAAGCTTTTTCAAAAGCGATAAAACGCACTTGAATACGATCAAGCACTTCTTTCACACTGAGTTCTGGGGGTAAAACAAGATTGCCGTACACGGTACAGTACTGGCATTGATGATTGGCATCATGATGATTATGCCCGTCATCTGAAATGACTGGTTGATGCTGACTGTACAGATGTTCGGAATGGGCATGTCCATGCGCTGAATGATCAACCGGCAATAAAAGCGCACGCGTAATGGTTTCACAGACCGGTGCCACCTGATAGGCTTTCGGCAGCAAAGGCTGTAAAAAAACAGCAATCTGTAAAAATACTGCCATCAGTGAGAGCAGTAAACCACTACGAATCAACAAACATATATTCCTGCTTTTGACTGGCCCAAGTATAACAAAGCCCAATCGAAATTGGGCTGTTTTGTCCTGATCTTTTGGTCGCAGGGCTGTTTAGCGTTTAACCGCCACTTTCTGACGCTGACGCACCACTTTTTCGACTTTTTCACGGGCACGCTGGCGCTTTAATGGCGACAGATAATCGACAAAAAGCTTACCATTTAAGTGATCCATTTCATGTTGGATACAGACAGCGAGAAGTCCGTCCGCTTCTAACTCAAATGCTTGACCTTCAAGGTTAATTGCCTCAATTTTTACACGTGACGGACGCTCAACTTTGTCGTATATTTGAGGCACTGACAAGCAGCCTTCTTCATAAGGCTGGGTTTCTTCAGTCAATGGGGTAATTTTGGGGTTAATGAATACCATCGGTTGGTCTTTGTTTTCAGACAGATCCATAACAATCAGCTGAATATGACGGTCAACCTGCGTTGCAGCCAGCCCGATGCCGGGCGCTTCATACATGGTTTCAAACATATCTGCGGCGAGCTGACGAATTTCATCAGTAACTTCTTCGACGGGTTGTGCAATGGTACGAAGACGGGGATCGGGGAAACTTAAAATAGGTAATAAGGCCATATTACGTCCTCAGCTTTGCCATTGGTCAAATAACCGAATGAAGGAATGCTTCATCGAAAAAATGTATGTAAGATCGTTATTATAACGCAACTACATACATAATTTTAGGAATTATGATAATGAAAAAGGTTTTGAAGGGCACATCTTCTTTTCGTGCCTTGGGGTTAAAACAGCAGGCGCTGGCACTTGCTGTCTGTTTCAGTTTTGGGGTGGGCGCAGTCAGTACTGTACAGGCCGCACCGGCACGCAATATCAACCCACCGACCTTACAGGCCAATGCACCAAATGTGTATGTGGTGAAAAAAGGCGATACGCTGTGGGATATTTCCAAGAAGTTTCTGCAAAACCCGCTGCGCTGGCGTGAAATCTGGGCCAGCAACAAGCACGTGAAAAATCCGCACTGGATTTTCCCGGGAGATCGCCTGCTGATGTGTACCTATGATGGCCGCCCGATCATTGGTAAAGATGAAGGTGATGGCTGTGAAGGTATTATCCGTCGTTATACCGGTAACACCACCAGCCTGCAGCCGCAAATCCGGGTCGAGTCACTCAACAATACCATTCCGGTGATTCCACTGGAGTACATCCAGCACTGGCTGGAACGTACCAGCATTATTGCCCCTGAATCTTTGCAACAGACGCCTTATATTTTAGGCACGGCGGATCAGCGTGTCCTGGCGGCCAAAGGCCAGAATGTCTATGCCCGCGGTCAGGGTCTGCAAGTTGGCCAGCGTTATGCTGTGTATCGTGAAGGCGAACCGTATATCTTCACCGATGCCAACGGTAAAAAATACAATGCCGGTCTGGAGCTGACTCAGGTTGCATCCGGTATTGCAGTACGCGGTGAAAATGATATTACCACCCTGGAACTGACCGATACCTACAATGCCGAAGTGCGTCGTGGCGATCGTGTGCTGCCAGAATATGACCCGATGTTACCAACCCTATTCTACCCGACCAATGCCGAACACATTGCAGCAGATGGCCAGGTGGTACGCGTGATGGGTTCAATTGGTACCGCAGCTAAACACAGTGTGGTCACCATTGACCGTGGTCAGGCGCACGGCGTGCAATCCGGTCATGTATTTGCTGTAACTCAAAAAGGCGAAGTGGTCACCGATCCGAAAACCCGTGAACGGGTGCAGCTGCCAGGCGAGCGTATTGGCTATGCCATGGTCTTTAAAACCTTTGACCAGCTCAGCTATGCCTATATTCTGGACAGCGAACTACCAATTAAAGTCGGGGCCGGTATTCAGCCACCGATTATGGAAGATTAAGACTGAGGGATGAGCCATGCTGAATACGATATCACCCGGTCATCTCGCAACGATTCGCCTGTGGTATCTGGTTCAGCATTCACTCCCCAGCTTTTATAAATTAATCCGGCACTTCGGTTCGGCCGCTGCGGCCACCGAAGCCGGCAACCTGCAGCGCTGGGCAGAACTGGGACTGCATCAGAACCATCTGCAACGCGCACGGGATTTTCATCAAGCACAGGCACAAGCCGACTTCCAGCACTTGCTGCAGCGCGTCCAGCAACATACCGATTTTATTCTTATTCCCGAAGATGTCGGTTACCCCACCCAACTGCTGCCCTATACCGATAAGCCACCAATTTTATTTGGTCAGGGACAGGCGCAACCTTTACTTCAGCCGCAAGTGGCAATTGTCGGCAGTCGCAAAGCCAGTCCGCATGGCCGGCAGGTGGCTTATGACTTTGCCTATTATTTAAGTGAAAAAGGCTTTTTTATTAACAGTGGCCTGGCGCAAGGCATTGATGAAGCAGCCCATCAGGGTGGACTAAAACATCAACGTACCATTGCTGTGATGGGTACTGGCCTCGACCTCACCTACCCGGCCACACATCAGGGCCTGCGTGACCAGATTCTGCAACAGCATGGCACTATTATCAGTGAGTTCCTGCCCCAGACTAAACCGCTACAGCAGCATTTTCCACGGCGCAACCGCATTGTCAGTGGACTTAGCCTGGGAGTAATTGTGGCCGAAGCCACGCTGGACAGTGGCTCGCTGATTACCGCCAAACTGGCAGCTGAACAGGGCAAAACCGTGTTTGCCATTCCCGGTCATATCTACAGTGAATTTCATCAGGGCTGCCATCAACTGATTCGGGAAGGTGCAATTCTGGTCGATCATCCGGAACAGGTCATTGAAGATCTGGCCTTGCCAACCCAATGGCTGAGTCAACAGCAGGCGAACTCATCCGGTACAGCATCTACAGCTGCCCACTCGACCTTGCCCGAACATCTGCTGGCCCTATACAGCCAGCTGGACTGGGTTGGTAAAAACATGGACCAGCTGGCCAGCGAACTGCAACAGGAAACCGCCCATTTAACCGCTCAGTTAATGGAACTGGAGCTGCTCGGGATGGCAATGCAGCAATCGGGGCTATATCTGCGTTGTCGTCCATCGCAATAAGGTTCACAATAGTACACCCCGCATAACCTCGAAAGGTGTACCACATGATTACAACCTCTGTTGCCGAAGCAGCCACTTGTCTACAGCAAGGACAGGTGCTGGCCTATCCTACAGAGGCAGTTTGGGGTCTCGGCTGTGACCCGTATAACCAAGATGCTTTTATGCAGATTCTGCAACTGAAACAGCGTCCGATTGAAAAAGGCGTGATTTTATTGGCCGGTCATATTTCCCAGGTAGAACATTTGCTGCACAACCTGGCCGAACCACAGCGTCAACAGGTGATCGACTCCTGGCTCAATCCACCCGCAGAGCGTGCTACCACCTGGTTGTTGCCGGCAGGTGAGCATATTCCCAGCTGGATTAAAGGCCAGCATCCTAAAGTTGCGGTACGTGTAACCACGCATCCGCTCTGTGTCGCGCTATGTCATGCCTTTAGCGGCTTTATTGTATCGACCAGTGCCAATCCGGCCGGACAGGAACCGGCGCGCTCCCTGCAAGAGGCCAGCCAGTATTTTGACAATCAGCTGAATTATTTAAATGGCGATTTGGGACTCAGCCAGTTACCTAGCCGTATTCTGGATGCTGAAACCGGTGCCGTGATTCGTGACTGAAGATCGGGCCAGAAATGAAAGAAATTTCAGGCAAAAAAAAGCTCAACCATATAGGGATGGTTGAGCATAAAAAAGGATGTGTATCAATCACATCCAGAGGGTATCGAAATCTCTGGGCAAATCAGCAACAGTCGCTGATCTGCGATGGAGCGTATTATGGGTGAACAGTTTAAAAAAAACAAATATATTTTAGCTCTTAAAAAGCAGCTTAAACCTATGATTAATCAACCATTATTTGAAAAAGTTCAAATTATCTTGCTCTTTTTAAAGTGCTTTTTAAAGAAGCTAAAAGCTACTCTCTTCGACTAAAGTCTATTTGCCTTTATTCACGAGATCATTCAAGCAAAAAATTAAGTTTGTTTGTTCGTTTTTTAGGCAATTATTTAGCTTTCAGCAGCACTGGCGCCACAGTTTTTTTCTGGGCCAGCACAATTCCGAACAGAATAATCGCCCCACCAATACTGTGATAAATGGTCCAGGCCTCTTTTAACCAGACAAAGGCAATTAAAGCGGTAAACACCGGCATCAGGTTCATAAAGATACTGGTGCGGTTCGGTCCCAGACGCTGAATCGCCATCATCCACACCAAAGGGGCAATTAATGAAGGAAAAATACTGGCGTAGATCACGCTGCCGGCATTGGCCATATTGATAGCATCAAGACCCAACCAGGCCACAAACGGCAGGTGATACAGCAGTGCAAACAGAATCTGCACATACAGGCTCAGCATTAACGGAATCTGCAGCTGCCATTTTTTCAGAAAAACCCCGTAAAAGGCATAGAAAAACACGGCAATAATCATCAGCAGATCGCCCCACTGACCACCGGCATGCAGCAAGCCCCAAGGATTGCCCTGCCCCATCACATAGATTAGCCCGGCAAAGGACAACAGGCTGCCAATAATGGCGTAGCGATTCGGAATATCGCGCAGAATCAGCATCGACACAAAAATGGTAAAAATCGGAATAAAGGCATTAATAATGCCCATATTGGTGGCGGTGGTGTAATGCGCAGCGGTATAGGCCAGTCCCTGATACAGCACCAGTCCAAAGGCACTCAGCACTGCCAGCTGTTTCAGATGCGGTACAATCAGGGCGCGTTCACGGATCACCCGCGGCAAAATAAACGGGGTCAGAATCAGAAAGGCAAAAAACCAGCGATAAAAACTGATGCTCACCGGCGAGATAAAGTCGGTCACATAGCGGGTCACGACAATATTCAGTGACCAGATCAGTACCGCGCTGACCGGTAAAAGAATGGCCCAAGACAGCATTTTTTCTTGCTGTGTCATATTCTGTTCCTTGTTGAGTCGATCGGCCTGAAGCAGACGCTGCTTCCTGCGCTGAATGAATGCCTTTTCACTTTATTTTTAAACTTTCCTTGTGCCCTCATTCTAGTCCAATTTAACTGCTTTGGGGCAGTTCGCGATGGTGAAATCTTGTGCTGCGTTCAAATTGCTCCATCACTCCACTTTGCTGGGATTCCGCACCTGCTTAAAATATGCCGCATTGACACAGCGCTATACAAAAATCTGCCAAAAGCCGCAGCAATAGGTCTTGCGGGATTGGGCAAAGCCCGTTACAACAGAGAACGACAATAAATCACTTTAGGATAAACACATGGCATCTGTATATGACATTCCGGTCGTGACCATTCAGGGTGAAGAAACCACACTGAACCAGTATCAAGGCAAGGTGCTGCTGATTGTAAACGTGGCTTCTAAATGCGGTCTGACGCCGCAATATGAAGGTCTGCAAAAGCTTTATCAGCAGAAAAAAGAACAAGGTCTGGAAATTCTCGGTTTCCCGGCCAATGACTTTCTGGCGCAGGAACCCGGCAGCAATGAAGAAATCCAGCAGTTCTGTTCGCTGAATTATCAGGTAGATTTCCCGTTATTCGCCAAAATTTCAGTGGTGGGTGAAGATAAACATCCGCTATATGCTCGTCTGACCCAGGCCATTCCAGAACGGATTGGTGAAGGCCCATGGTGGAAAGATCTGGTGGATTATGGTCTGACCCCAAATGAACCACCTGAAGTGCTGTGGAACTTCGAAAAATTCCTGGTCAATAAAGAAGGTGAAGTGGTGGCACGTTTTGCCCCAGACATTCAGGCCGATGACCCACGTATTGTAGACGCAATTAATGCCGAACTGGCGCGTTAATTGTTTACAGTAACAGAGAGGGTTGCGGCCCTCTTTTTTATAGATCTAGACATCCATAAGCCACGCTAATCACACCGCCTGCTTGTCCTGGAAAATTGTTATTGCTTTGCAACAATCTGTTTTTTATTTAATTAAAGCCCCTATATTAAACTGCAAGATAAAAATTGTGATTGATCTTGCCATGAAACGCGCCTTTTCCCATTTTCTCCTGCCCTTTGGCCTGCTGACTTCAGCTCTACTTCTGGTCGGTTGTGACCAGCCCAGCGCTCCGGTTTCGGAAGCCGATCCGGATACCGAAATCACCTCCCAGCAGCAAAGCCCAGCGCCACAAGCCGATTTAAAAAGTGGCAATATGTTTTATATTGTGCGCGATGTGGCTGATATGCAGCTGAAAGCCGGTGAGTATGTCGAGCAGTTACGCCAGACCCAGACCGAGCTACAACAGGCCGTCAACAGTCAGGATCATCAACAGCTACAAACTGCAGCCAGCAAATTGCAACAGCAGTTACAAGGCTTTAATAGCGCCTTAAACAGTTTGAATTTAAAAAGTCAGGAAATTGACAATATTCGCCAGAACATTCTGCAAGCCAATGAACAGGTTCTGGCTTCGCCGTTTTTAAATGGCCAGATTGATCTCAGCAAAGTGGATTTTGCCAAAATTCAGCAGCAGATGGGCACGGTACAGTCTGAAATGGTGAAACTGGCCAGCATCCTGTTACAGTCAGAGAATGCTGAAAATACTGAAAGCGCAAACACTGACACTGAAAATCAGGCAGCAACTGAATCCTGATTTTCAGGCTCACTGCCCATCTGGGTGGTGAGCTTGTCTGATTCAGACAGTTTCTGGTCTGATTCTGATGGTCTAAATTTAAAAAAATAATGCGTTCATTTAAAAATAAGAGGTCTGCCATGCAGCATCCACTGATTTATTCTGTTGTACCGGTGACATTCCGTTTAGATCTGAAAGATCCATTTATCTTCTGTGCCCATCATCTGGATCATTTTCCGGCTGGCAATGCCCAACTGGGTCCGCAAACGCCACCACAAAATAAAGAATACAATATGTATTATGGCAATGTGGTGCCCGGTTTCCCTGAGCACCCACATACCGGTTTTGAAACCATTACCTTAGTGGAACAAGGCGTGGTCGATCATTTTGATTCACTCGGCAATGCCGGTCGCTATGCCGCTGGAGATGTGCAATGGCTGACCACCGGCAATGGCGTCGAACACTGCGAGATGTTTCCACTCGTGCATGAAGACCAAGCCAACCCAATGGAACTGTTCCAGATCTGGTTTAATTCATCGCCTGAGCAGAAGCAACAGCCAGCTGATTATAAAATGTTATGGCGCGAGCAGATTCCGCATGTAATTGAAGCCAATGCGGCAGGCCAGAAAGCTGATATCCGGGTGATTTCCGGTCAATTTAAAGAAACCGATGCCCTGCCACGTCCACCTCATTCATGGGCAGCGCCGGCTGAAAACAAGGTGAATATTTACCTGATTACCCTAGCGCCCGAAGCTGAAGTCACTATTCCAGCCACCAGCGCCAGCTCGACCCGCTTCTGTTATTTCTATCAGGGTAAGAGTTTAGAGCTTGAAGGTCAGCAGATGGACGTGAAACATTTGGCCGAATTGAAATCGGATGCCGAGATTCATTTAAAAGGTGGACTACTCGAATCCCGGATTCTATGGCTTGAAGGTGAACCAATTGGTGCACCGGTAGCCATGCGCGGGCCTTTTGTACTAAATAGTGAAGATGAACTGAACGCTGCCTTTAAACGTTACCGCGACACCCATTTCGGTGAATGGCCATGGCCGAGTCCAGCACCGGTGTTTGAACGTAAACAGCCGCGTTTTGCGACTTATCAGGGTGGTGAGCATAAGGAATATCCTGAACAGCTCTAAATTCTATTTTTATGAGAACAGCTTGGCATGTTTCAGGCTATTTTTATGAAAAATTAAACAATGAAATTATCAGGGTTTGGAAAAATGGATATAGAGCTGGGTTAAGTAAAGATGAATGAAAGTCTTTAGATCAAAAGCAAGTGTTTGCGATTTACACCTTGCAGCAACCGCAAACACAGATGTGGAAATTATTATTTAGGAAGTTGAATAGAAGGCTTAGAACATTTGCCGCCTACTGCCAAACTGTATTTTTCAATCGCCTGTTGACCTTCAGTCTCATCAACCAATTTTACGTTTGCACCACCAACAAATACACCTGGTTTAATGTATTGTTGAACATAATAGTTTTTCCCACTTTGTGTAGTTACGTTCAGGTGATTAGGAGAAAACTCTGATTCTGTAGACACAATATGTGTTTTACCACCTTCTACCTCTGTATAAAAATAAACACCACGTGCAGTTTCACCCAGGCACTCACCATTAACCCAAATATCTTTCTTGAGTCCCGCACCTACAACGCTATTCGAGCGGTACACATAGATTCCTGCTTGACCTGCTTGTGGCGCTTGAATCTTTTTTTGTTGCTGCACTGCTTGTGGATCTGCTTTCGGAACCGAAGCACAACCAACAAAACCTAATGATAATAATAGCGGTAAAATAATTTTATTTGACACCCCAAATTCCCCTTATTTATTTTGTAAGAGGATGAAATATAACAAATATATAAGTTATTTACTAATACATTGCATTAAATAGTATTCATAAAAAAACCACCCTTTCGGGTGGTTTTTTCAATCTTAAACCAGCAATTACATTGCGCGGTTTTTGATTTTGCGGATCGTTTCCAACTGTGCAGCAGTTTCTGCCAAAGCAGCCAAAGCAGCAGCAGCGTCCAAATCGCTCTTTTGATTTGCCAGCAATTGTTCAGCGTGTTTACGCGCTTCAATAATTGCCGCTTCATCCAAGTTTTCTGCACGGACTGCAGTATCTGCAAGAACCGTAACAACGTGCGGTTGAACTTCTAGAACACCACCAGATACATAGATTAATTCTTCTGTACCATTTTCCAAAATAACGCGGATCGCGCCAGGTTGGAGCAAAGTTACCAGCGGAGCGTGGCCAGGCATAATACCCAACTCACCGCCAGCACCTTTTGCAATTAGCATAGTTACAGTGCCAGAGTACAAAGACTCCTGAACACTTACAACGTCACATTGCATAGTCGCCATGAGAACCTCCTAAATTAGGTAGCTAATTAAAGTTTCTCGGCTTTAGCAATCACTTCGTCAATACCACCAACCATATAGAACGCTTGTTCTGGGATGTGATCGTATTCACCAGCTAGAAGACCTTTAAAGCCACGAATCGTTTCTTTAAGCGGTACAAGTTTACCAGGCGCGCCAGTAAATACTTCAGCTACGTGGAACGGTTGAGAGAAGAAACGTTGGATCTTACGTGCACGGTATACAGTAAGTTTGTCTTCTTCTGACAATTCGTCCATACCAAGAATTGCGATAATGTCTTTCAGTTCTTTATAACGTTGAAGAACGTTTTGAACTGAACGAGCAATTTCGTAATGCTCAGTACCAACTACCAGTGGATCTAACTGACGTGAAGTTGAGTCAAGTGGATCGATCGCAGGGTAAATACCTTGAGAAGCGATGTCACGGCTCAATACAACAGTTGCGTCCAAGTGAGCGAACGTTGTAGCAGGCGATGGATCTGTTAAGTCATCGGCAGGTACGTATACCGCTTGGATAGACGTAATCGAACCAGACTTAGTCGATGTAATACGTTCCTGAAGAACACCCATCTCTTCTGCAAGTGTAGGCTGATAACCTACTGCAGATGGCATACGGCCTAGAAGTGCTGATACTTCAGTACCTGCTAGTGTATAACGGTAGATGTTGTCAACGAACAATAATACGTCACGGCCTTTACCGTTTTCGTCTTTTTGATCACGGAAGTACTCAGCCATAGTCAGACCAGTCAACGCTACGCGTAAACGGT
Organism: Acinetobacter sp. AND/436; assembly: GCF_049546925.1. NCBI lineage: Bacteria > Pseudomonadati > Pseudomonadota > Gammaproteobacteria > Moraxellales > Moraxellaceae > Acinetobacter > Acinetobacter sp. AND/436. Next base: position 135,544 of record NZ_JBMXBO010000008.1, on the reverse strand, counting down.
TACCAGGTGGCTCGTTCATCTGACCGTAGACCATTGCTACTTTGTCTAGAACGTTAGAGTCTTTCATCTCGTGATAGAAGTCGTTACCTTCACGAGTACGCTCACCAACACCAGCGAATACAGATAAACCTGAGTGCGCTTTAGCGATGTTGTTGATCAACTCCATCATGTTTACAGTTTTACCAACACCGGCACCACCGAACAGACCAACTTTACCACCTTTCGCGAACGGGCAAAGTAAGTCAATGACTTTAATACCAGTTTCTAGAAGGTCAGTAGAAGCCGCTTGTTCTGCATAAGAAGGCGCTTGACGGTGAATTGGTAAACGCTCTTCAGTTGCAACTGGACCAGCTTCGTCGATAGGGCGACCAAGAACGTCCATGATACGACCAAGTGTCGCTGTACCTACTGGTACAGAGATCGGCGCGTTAGTGTTAGTTACGTTCAAACCACGTTTAAGACCTTCAGTAGATCCCATCGCAATTGTACGTACAACGCCGTCACCAAGTTGTTGCTGAACTTCTAAAGTAGTTTCAGTGCCATCAACGTGAAGAGCGTCATAGATCTTAGGAACGCTGTTGCGTTCAAACTCGACGTCGATAACCGCGCCGATGATCTGAATGATACGACCGCTACTCATTGCTGTCTCCTCAATTCAAAATAATGTTAAACGGCAGCGGCACCACCAACGATCTCAGAAATTTCCTGAGTAATCGCGGCTTGACGCAGCTTGTTATAAATAAGTTGTAGGTTCTTGATAAGCTCACCTGCGTTATCTGTCGCAGCTTTCATTGCGACCATACGTGCAGATTGCTCACAAGCGATGTTTTCAATCACACCTTGATACACCACAGACTCAATATAACGAACCAATAAACCATTCAGCAGTTCTTCTGCTTCTGGTTCATAGATATAGTCCCAACCGTATTGACGGTTCAGGGTCTTGTCTTCTTCAGCAGCTGCTAAAGGAACAAGCTGTTCGATTTTTTGATTTTGAGTCATGGCATTGACAAAGCCGTTGGACACCAGATAAATACGATCTAACTCGCCTTTATCATAAGCGTCTAACATCACCTGTACAGAACCAGATAACTGTTCAAGACTTGGTGTATCACCTACGTTTGTAGTTGCACCTAGTACTTTACCGCCGTAGTTTTTAAAAAACGAAACCGCTTTTTGACCAATTAAAGCAAATTGAACTTCAATTGACTGCTCTTGTTGCTGTTGTACGTGTTTGACCACTTTTTTGAACAGGTTAATGTTCAAACCGCCTGCCAAACCACGATCTGAAGAAACAATGATATAGCCAACGCGCTTCACAGGACGCTCAACCATATAACGGTGTTTATATTCAGGATTCGCTTGTACCAAATGAGCAATTACACGGTGCATATTTTCGGCATACGGACGGCCTTGAGCCATGCGCTCTTGCGCACGACGCATCTTAGAAGCAGCTACCATTTGCATCGCTCGAGTAATCTTCTGCGTGCTCTTGATGCTAGCTACTTTGGCGCGAATTTCTTTTAAGTTTGCCATACGCTTAACCTAGTATTCGAAGGCCCTTTCGAGCCCTCGAAGGTTGATCCGTGAACCAAACCAACACTAATTAGCAAAGTGCTAAATTAGTAAGTTTGAGTCGCTTTAAAGCTTTCAATACCTGCTTTGATTGCAGCTTCGATGTCTTTGTTGTAATCACCAGTTTCATCGATTTGTTGCATTAACGCAGCGTGCTCTGAACGGAAGTAAGAAATTAACGCAGCATCAAAGTCTACGATTTTCTTCACTTCAACGTCAGCCATGTAACCTTCGTTAGATGCATAAACTGAAACAGCCTGGTCAGCAATTGAGTAAGGCGCATATTGTTTCTGCTTCATTAACTCAGTTACGCGTTGACCATGTTCAAGTTGCTTACGAGTTGCTTCGTCAAGGTCAGAAGCGAACTGAGCAAACGCTGCCAATTCACGGTATTGCGCCAAAGCGGTACGGATACCACCAGACAATTTTTTGATGATCTTCGTTTGAGCCGAACCACCAACACGCGATACAGAAATACCGGCGTTCACCGCAGGACGAATACCCGCGTTGAATAATGATGTTTCAAGGAAGATCTGACCATCAGTAATCGAAATTACGTTAGTCGGTACGAATGCAGATACGTCACCTGCTTGAGTTTCAATAATCGGCAATGCAGTTAATGAACCAGTTTGGCCTTTAACCTCACCGTTAGTGAATTTCTCAACATAATCAGCAGATACGCGAGAAGCACGTTCAAGTAGACGTGAATGTAGATAGAATACGTCACCTGGGTAAGCTTCACGACCTGGTGGACGACGAAGAAGCAATGAAATTTGACGGTAAGCAACAGCTTGCTTAGACAAATCATCATAAATAATTAACGCGTCTTCACCACGATCACGGAAGTATTCGCCCATTGTACAGCCAGCATAAGGCGCCAGATACAGCATTGCTGCTGGATCAGCTGCAGCTGCTGCTACAACAGTGGTATACGCCATAGCGCCAGTTTCTTCCAGCTTGCGTACTACGTTCGCGATAGTCGATTGTTTTTGACCAATTGCTACGTATACACACTTAATGCCAGAGTTTTTCTGAGCGATGATCGCATCGATCGCCATAGCTGTTTTACCAGTCTGACGGTCACCAATGATCAACTCACGCTGACCACGGCCAACTGGGATCATTGTATCTACTGATTTATAACCAGTTTGTACAGGTTGATCCACTGATTGACGCCAAATTACGCCTGGTGCTACTTTTTCTACAGCATCAGTTAATTTCGCATCAATTGGGCCTTTACCATCAATTGGGTTACCCAAAGCATCTACGACACGGCCTAAAAGTTCTGGACCAACCGGAACTTCTAATACACGACCTGTACAACGAGCTTTTTGACCTTCTTGAAGGCCTAAGTAGTTACCTAAAACAACGACGCCCACTGAATCCTGTTCTAGGTTCAGTGCCATACCGTATAAGCCGCCGTCGAATTCGATCATTTCACCGTACATTGCATCAGCAAGACCGTGAATGCGCACAATACCGTCGGATACCATAACAATGGTACCTTCGTTTTTAGCGGTCGCGCTGGTGTCCAGATCGCCGATACGCTGTTTAATGAGCGCACTGATCTCGGATGGATTCAGTTGTTGCATTGCGCTATACCTCAATCTTTTTAAAGTTCAGTCTTCTTATATGCAATTACGCAAGAAGACGAGTCCGCATTTTTTCAAGCTTGTTAAGCGCAGAATCATCTATCACTTGGTCGCCTGCACGAATAACAACACCCGCAATTAACGCCGGGTTGACTTCTACTGCAATAGAAACCGTGCTGTTGAAACGCTTTTCCAGCGCCGCTTTCAACACTTGTTCTTGGTCAGCAGACAATGGGAAAGCCGATTCAATTACGACGTCCACATTGTTGTTATTCTGTGATTTGAGCTGTTCATATTCTGCTTGAATTTCAGGCATTAAAGACAAACGATCATTTTCAGCAAGCAAAGTCAAAAAATTTGACAATGCTGCAGTCTGGTCTTCACCTAAAACTTTTGCAAAAACACTCACCTGCTCTGCAGGAGTAAGCTCAGGGCGATTTAAGTAAGCTGAAAATGCTTCGTCTTGTACCGCAGCACTGAGCAATGCTAGTGCTTGTGACCAACTGTCAGTTGCACTTTGCTCAGAGGCATAAGCATATGCTGCTTTCGCATATGGGCGTGCCAACGTCAAGAGTTCAGCCATATTTCGCCTCGCTTAAAGTTTAGCAGCCAGCTGGTTCAGCATGGCATTGTGAGCTTCTGCGTCAACTTGCTGGCTAAGAATTTTCTCAGCACCGGCAACTGCCAAAGCAGCGACTTGTTGACGTAATTCTTCGCGAGCAGCATTGATTTCAGTATCAACAGCTTCTTTCGCCTGTTGACGGATACGCTCACCTTCAGCAGATGCTTGAGTACGCGCTTCTTCGACCAATTGTGCTGCACGACGGTTCGCTTGTTCGATCAATTGAGCCGCTTGTGCTTTCGCTGCGTCTAGCTCTGCCTTAACTTGTGCTTGCGCATCAGCAAGGTCAGCTTTTGCTTTTTCAGCAGCATTTAAGCCATCAGCGATGCGACGCTGACGCTCACTAATCGCATTGATTAGTGGTGGCCATACAAACTTCATGCAGAATGCGACGAAAATCGCAAATGCAATCGCTTGGCCAATCAATGTGAGGTTGATATTCATTGCTATTCCTCAAATAGTGGATTTTTGGGAATTAAGCTGATTAACCTACAAATGGATTAGCGAAGATGAAGAACAAGCCAATACCAACACCGATCATAGGCACAGCATCAAGAAGACCCGCGATTAAGAACATACGAGTTTGAAGTTGTGGAGCCAATTCTGGCTGACGTGCAACAGCTTCAAGGAAGCGACCGCCCAAAAGACCAAAACCAATCGCAGTACCTAAAGCACCGAAAGCGATCAAGATAGCAGATGCAATTGCAACTAGACCTAAAGTGAGTTCCATGAAAAATTCCTCAGAGGTTAGGTTTTATACCAAATTAAATTAAAAAATTGTGCCCAACCATCCGGTGACAGTCAGGCAATACCATTAATGCTTTTCGCTTGCCATGCTCATGTACACGATTGTCAACATCATGAAAATGAATGCTTGTAGCGTAATAATCAAAATGTGGAAAATCGCCCAAGGCACAGACAATGCCCACTGGATCCAGAACGGTAATAACGCGATAAGAATGAAGATTAACTCACCCGCATACATGTTACCGAACAGTCGTAGAGCCAATGAAACTGGTCGCGCCAAGAAAGTAGTCAATTCCAACAATAAGTTGAATGGAATTAAAAGCACTTTAGCAACTGGATTACTTGGGTTAAATGGGTTAAGTGCCAACTCACCAACGAAGCCGCCAACACCTTTCTCACGAATACTATAGAAAATAATTAAGAAGAATACAGAAATAGACATACCTAAGGTAATGTTTGGATCTGTAGTCGGAACAATTTTAAAGTAAACCTGATGAGGGTCCACACCCAGCATAGATGCAATCGCCTGTTGAGCTACATAAGGAATAAAGTCAACAGGGATTAAATCCATCAAGTTCATGAGGAAAATCCACACGAAAATGGTTAATGCTAAGGGTGCAATTAATCGAGACTTCCCATGGAAGGTATCACGTACACTTGAATCTACAAACTCGATAATCACTTCAATTACTGACTGGAATTTACCAGGCACGCCTGAATTTGCAGCTTTCGCGACAATCCAGAACAATAAACAGAAGATCAGACCAAGTCCGATAGACCAACCCATTGAATCCAAGTGAATAGCAGTGAACCCCATCTGTTGAGCTTCTTCAGCAGACTCAGCCAACTTCCATGAACCGTCTGGCATTTTGCCGTACGTCATGTTGGTCAAGTGATGCTTGATATACTCGGTCGAAGTAAGGGCATGTTCTTCAGCAGCCATAAATCACACCTGGTCAATGTCAAAAACAAAAGAGGGAACGAATATCGCGTGCTGCTTGATATCTCGCTCATCTCCTAAAAACTTTTCAATTTTTGCTGCGCCTATACTCGTTTTTGTAGACGTGACACCCAAAACGGAGCGACCCACGACATGGCCTGAACGAGAATAAAACCACAAAACAATGCAACCGGAGACAACGGCTCGACATTGCTTAAAATTAAAATGAATCCTACGATCACAATCGCAAACTTACCGAGCATGCCCCTATACATGTTCGACAGAACTTGTTTAGATGCTCTCGCGCCTGCTGCGCGGAACGACTGCCAGGAAAAATAACAACTTGCAACCCAACATACCAATGCACCAAGTGCGGCACTCAAGGCGGCTGTAGCATCTTTGAATATCCAGGCAATCAATGCAGCAACAGGTATCATGAATGCTTGCAAGAAGACCAAAGCTTTCGCTAATCGTCGGTCAATCAAGCGACTAGTTCGGCTCATTTACTTTCCACTCACAGCATAAATGCTTGACAAGTTTAACTGATGATCGTTTTTTATCGCAGGCATTATAGAGTTACACCCCTGAACATGCAATCTTTTCCCGATCTTAGTCGTATTTTTTTGCACAACTGTAACCGTATTGTCATAATTCAAATTTGCCGCCAAAACGCGCTATTTTTGCGCATTTATTACACATTTTTGCGTTTGGGTAGCCAATTTCTGCCAGGCCTGCACAAAGTCCCCTGCCCCACTCATACTTTCGTCGACCATTTGAAACACAATCGGATTCAGGCGCTGATACTGGCTCTTGCTGGCATGACCTTCGGCCAGTAAACACATTTTCGTGTTTGGACGATGATCATTCATATATTTAATTTGCGCCACCGTCGGAGCGACATGCGGATCATGGGTCAGTGCGCCGGCAAACTTCAGGTTCAGCGGACGTTCCAGATATTGATAGGCATCATGATAAGACCAGTAGGCTTTGGCCGAGGCTTTGCTTTTAAACTTGTCTGCGGTCAGGAGCAGCTCTTGGGCAAAGGCACGGGCATTGGCCCAGTACTGTTCACGCTGCTCAGGCACCTGCTGGGAACGCAAGGCCGCAATAAAAAAGCCAATACGAATGGCATTGTTCGGATCAAGCCAGACATGCGAGTCGACCGTATCTTTTAATGCTGCACCACGAGGGCTACGCTGTGGTAGCGTTTGCAAAATGCCAGAATCTAGCAATGAAATAGCTTTGCTCTGATTGCTGAACAGTTTTTCTAGAGGCGCTTCATGCGCTTTGCCCAGCCAGATCACCAGACCTGCATCCTGAATGGTCTTGCGATGTGCAGGAGTCAAACTGACATCATGTCCGGTCTGGTCGGCCAATAATAAGGTCGGGGTTTCTATGCCTTGTGTAATTTCCTTGGCAATCAGATAAATCGGCTGTGTCGAAATAACAAGACTTTGAGACCAACTCAAGGTACTGAACAAAGCCAGAGCACAGAAGGCGAAAAAACGGGACATGAGCGCAAAATCATAAAACAGGATAGATGTTATATTATAACAAAATAACAAAAATACCTATGTATAATCGAATCTGACTATACTTCATGTTAAAATTTAATGTCCGATTTTCCTCCTACATTTCCTTGGGGTAGCTATGAGCTTATGTTCTCATGAACATCATGATGCATTACATGGCGTGCACGACCATCAAAATATTGAGCAGCGTCTTGCTGAAGCCGAAAGTCTCTGTGCAGCCACAGGTGCTCGCCTGACCCCACTTCGTCGTGAAGTGCTGGAACTGATTTTAAATGCCTCGGGCCCGATGGGGGCATACGACCTGCTGGCCAAAATTAAAAGTGAGTCAGATCGTCCGGCGGCACCACCAACCGTGTACCGCACCCTCGACTTTTTATTAGAAAAAGGGCTGATTCACCGTTTAACTTCTATTAATGCCTATATTCCCTGCTGCCATCCGCGCGAAGGCCATCAGGCGGCGTTTTTAATTTGCACCGAATGCAAAGTGGTCAAAGAAGCTTCTGCGCAGGGTTTACTGCAGCAACTGGCAGAGCTGTCGGCTTCGGACCACTTCACCGCCCATCATAGTATTATCGAGATTTCTGGTTTATGTCAGCACTGCGCCAGCAAACGCTAAGTCCTGCGCCGCTGATTCGCCTTGAACAGATTCAAGTCCGGATTGATGAGCGTGATATTTTAAAACAGGTCGATTTCTCTTTGCATGAGAAAGAAATTGTCACGCTCATTGGTCCGAATGGTGCCGGCAAATCGACGCTGATTAAAGTCATGCTCGGTATTGTCAAACCCACGGCTGGCAAAGTACTGGCCGATAAAAAACTAAAATTCTCCTATGTGCCGCAGAAATTCAATCCTTCACACAGCTTGCCGTTAAGGGTCAAGGATCTGCTGGCTTTAGAAAAATGTAGCAGCACGTTAAAAGCAGAAATTATCCGCGATACCGGTATTGCCAAGCTGGAAAATTCCAAAGTGCAGCAATTGTCAGGTGGTGAACGGCAGCGGGTATTACTGGCCCGCGCCTTATTGCGCCAACCCGATGTGCTGGTGCTGGATGAACCAATGCAGGGGCTGGATATCCAGTCGGAAGCCGAGCTGTATGACTATGTGCGTAGCCTACCAGAAAAATATGGCTGTGCCGTGCTGATGGTCTCACATGATCTGCAATGGGTCATGCAAGGCACGCATCGGGTGGTATGTTTAAATAAACACATTTGCTGTAGCGGCTTGCCCGAAAGCGTGCAGCAGCATCCGGAATATCAGGCCATTTTTGGTACCAACCGGGTGTTCTATCAGCATCATCATGATCATTGTGCGCATGGCGACCATGCCGAGCCGTGTCAGCATGATTCCCGTCCCCATATTCACCCTGAACCGGAAGTCTAAACCATGATGGATTGGTTATCGTTATTACTTCCGGCCTGGATCATGGGCACTTTACTGGTGTTTCTGACCGCGCCACTCGGCTGTCTGATGCTGTGGCGCCGGATGTCTTTTTTTGCCGATACCATGGCACATGGCACCTTATTAGGCGTGGCCATTGCCGGCGCCTTGAGCTTACCGCTGTGGATGGGCGTTACATTTTTAGCCTTATTACTGGTTGGTATTCTTTGGATTCTGCATGATCCGCGCTTACCGAATGATGCCCTGCTGGCCTTATGCTCTGCGACCCTGCTCTGCTCCGGTCTACTGTTTATCCAGCACATTCCAAGCCTGCGCCCGGAACTGCTCAGCTACCTGTTTGGTGATCTGCTCACGATCTCCTGGGCTGATTTACCCATCTTTGCGCTGGTGATTGTCGGTGCACTGCTGGTTCTATATAAGTATTGGCAAGCCCAGATTCAGATTGCCATTGATCCGGATATTGCTGCCAGTGAAGGTATTCATGCCCAGTGGCAACGTCTGATTTTTATGTTGCTGCTGGCCCTGTTTACGGTTCTGGCATTACGCGCGGTCGGCTCGCTATTGATGGGTGCGCTGCTGGTGATTCCGGCGCTCACGGCACGACTGCTGGCGCATTCTCCGAAACAGATGGTGATTTGGGCTTTTGTGATTGCACAAATTGGGGTAACGGTTGGTTTATGGTCCAGCGCCGGCTTAAATACCTCGACCGGTCTGACTATTGTGCTGACCATGGCGGTGATTTTTGCCCTGATCTTTACCATGCAGAAATTTAAAAAACTGGCCTAAACAATCAACCGAAAGGTTCCATCTAGCCCTCTCCTCTTTATCATTGAGAGGGGAAAATCAACATCTATTACTGATGCACCAGACTTAATAAAAATGCAGCACCAGCAAACAGACCGGCAAACGTCCGGTTCATGACTTTCTGCTGACGCGGTGACTTTAACAATCTTAAAACCTTAGCTGCCAGGCCGGTATAGCCCGCCATCACAATCAGATCAATCGTAATCATGGTTGCTGCCATAATCAGATATTGAATCCACTGCGGTTTGGATAAATCCAGAAATTGTGGCAAGACAGCCAGCAAAAATACAATCGCTTTCGGATTGCTCATATTCACCAGAAAACCGTTCAGCAGCAGTCGTCCAGCTGATTTCTGTGGTAAATCCTGCCGGATTTCAATCGAGTGTACCGGCGCTTTCCATTGCAGATAGGCCAGATACAGCAGATACGCTACCCCGAACCATTTCACTGCCAGAAAAGCCCAAGGCGTGGTCGCAAATAGCACGCCCGCGCCGGCCGCCACAATCGCAATCTGTACCAGCAGCGCCAGTTGCAGCCCGATGGCATTCCAGTAACCATGACGAAAACCGTAATTCAGCCCACTCGACATCGAGGCAATCGCACCTGCGCCCGGCGACACACTAATCACCCAACAGGCCAGCATATAGGCCAGCCAAATCTGATAAGACATGGTAATTCACCACAAAAATGACAGATTATTATATGACGATTCATCTTTTAAGTGCGCAGTAAAGAGGCAATAAAAATCTGATCCAGAGACTGTTAAGCTGCTACCGGTTCAGGCACAATAGTTTTAGTGATTGATTATTAAAAACTTAGGAGCCATGAATGACAGCTCAATCTGTAATCTTGCCATTACCTTCAGATCATGCCCGTTTTATTGTTTTACGTTTAAAAGATTTAACTCTTGAGCAATTAAAAGAAAAATTAGCTGATCTTTTTAATACCCGTGATCGCCTGATTACCCAGCATCCTCATGCACAAATTAAAACTGCCGTGGCCTTTGGACCTGAACTTTGGGCACAACTGTACTCCCAAACTCCAGCTGGCTTTAAGCAGTTACAACCGATTGAAGGCGCATTCCAGATGCCTGTCGTACCGGCAGATGTACTCATTCATATTGCCAGTGCCCGTGCGGATATCTGTTTTGCCCTGAGCCAGTCTTTCTTTGAGGGTATTCAGGATCAGGTTGATGTTCTGGATGAGCGGGTCTGCTTCCGCTATTTTGATGGCCGCGACATGACCGGCTTTATTGATGGCACAGAAAACCCGCAATTCCCGGATGACCGTGCTGAAGTCGCTTTACTGGGCGAAGATGCCGGCATTTTTGAAGATGGTTCCTTTGTCTTTGCCCAGCGTTATGCACATGATTTAGATAAATGGAAACGTCTGAAAGTCGATGCACAAGAACAAGTGATGGGTCGCACCAAACTTGAGTCGATTGAGCTGGATGATGAGGTGAAACCTGACAATGCCCACGTCGCCCGTACCGTGGTTGAAGATGATGAAGGTGAAGAAATGGAAATTCTGCGTCATTCCCTACCATATGGTGATGGGCAAGGTGACCAAGGCTTATTCTTTATTGCCTATACCAAGGATTTAACTATTCTGGATGCGATGCTTGAGCGTATGTTTGGCACCTCGGGAGATGGTATTCATGACCGTTTACTACATTTTGTCACCGCTTTAGATGGGGCTTACTACTTCGCTCCAAGTGAAGAGTTGCTGGAAACGGTGTTGGAAGGATAATTTATAAAGCCGACGAGAGTCGGCTTTTACCATTCAGAAAAAAGATGAACTATAACCAGAATACTAAAAGGACTCATAGCTATTTATTTTTATATTTCCTAAATTTATCTACACTTTAAAACTGCATCATTTGGGAATAAATTCAAATAAAATTCAAAATTTTTATTGATATCAATATTCTTATGACCTAATACGGTTTCCTTATTTATTAACTGAAGCTCATTTGAAATAACATGTTCATCCTTGTACTCTGCCATCAACTCTGTCAGCTCTTTATCCTCTGCAGTTCTATAGTCTACAATTCCACCCTCATATTTATAAATAAAATGATTAGTTTCTACTAAACTTAATAGGCTAAATTTAAAATTATAAACCTCCTTCCCATAACTACTTAATAGCTCAACATGAAGTCGGCAAAAATTATTTTTTTTGATAATTTAGCAATACCTCCTTGATCGCTTAATTGCAAATCAACAAGATTCAATTCAAAGATTTTCTCATCTGCAATAGTATTCTGATCCACTTCAGCTGAACGACTAATTTCTGAAGAGCCACATCCAAATAAAGTTATAAAAATACAACTCAAGAAAATTTTCAAAAACATTCAATTCCCTTTAATTTTACTTTTTTATTCTCGAATTTAGTGACTTTTCTAGTATTTTTATTTGTATAAGCCACTTCATAAAGTAAATATCCTTGGGACATAAAACGATATTTCCCAGTGATTTTACCATCTATAATTTCATTCATTGAACGATAGATTTCTGGCTGAGCATTATCACCCATATCTACTTCTTCTATTTCATAGGGGTCTGAAAGATTTATATCTCTCATATAGGGGAAATATTTAATTTTTTTGACTTGAAGATAGTAAATAGGAACTAATAATATTGATTTTTTACCATCTGATAAGCAATAAAATTCATGACTAGAGTGAGCCAATGAATATGATGATAATAAAATGATAAAAATTAATACATAAATATTTTTCATAATTTTTCAACCTTATCATTTATTACCTTATAGTAATAGAGTTCCTCTCCCCCTTAAGGAGAAAACTAGAATAGGGAATTTTTAATTAATTACAATTCTTATTGATAATTCTTGGACTTATAAATTTCTTTAATTCATAAAATTTTAAAATGAAAAATCACAAAATATCAGATATCAATATATAACCTTTTACTACTTTCCCACCCATACTTAAATATTCAATATTTAAGTAAAATTCATCTTTATTTTTTACAATATTTTTTATCCTTACAATATCCCCATTAATTAAATAAGATCTTTTCTTATTAAAATATTGATCAAATAAAAAAGCCTTTCTTGAGGATACTTCAACTTTCTCGACTATTTTACCTAAGTCACTCTTCAATATATAAATATTATTAGGATTTGAAAAAAAAGTAGTTAAATTTAAGTTTGGAGCTAAAGTCCTCCATTCTTCTTTCAATATATATTTCCCAGACTCTAAAAGATATATTCTTTTATAGCTTATTGCTCCATCTTTAAACCTTTCAATAATTCTATTTTTTTTAAATTCTGGATCGTATAATGGACTCAAATAAAACTCTTTTACCTCTTTAGAAGATATCTCAAAAATCCTGTATTGACCACTTGGGTTGCAATCCTCTGTGTAATTCACCACCAAATATTTATACTTACTATCATTTATTTCCTCTAACCAAAAACCATTTTTATTATAACAGTAGTCATTACCATTGAATAAATAAAATTTTTCTCCCCCTTTCCTATAGTAAATATTATTATCTTCTTTTACTAAAATATCTTTTGCTGACAAATTACCTGAAAAAATCAATAATAAAAAAATGAAAAATTTATTTAAAACCATTCCTTTTCTCCACTTCTCTCAATATTTTTATAAATAACTTCTTTCTTTCCAACATCCCATTATTTCCACCATTTATTCTCTTACTCACAGACTCAACTACTTTTAAATGATGACTATCACTATAGTTACTATTTAAATCTGGATACCCTTTATAAATTAAATTATCTGCATTTTTAAATATATTAAATGCCCATACAGAACTTTCCACTGCATGAAATAAGTCATCACAAATTAATTCTGGGTTACTAACTACATCTATTCCTGAGTAGTTTTTATATTTTTTATATGCACTTTTCCAAGTTAGCTGAATTAGACCTCTTCCTTTATACTTAGGACCATCTCCAAAAGATGTATTTCCTTCAGCTAAGATTTGATTTCTTCTTCGACATGCTCGACTATTTTTAATGTCACAAACAGATGGCGGAAAGTTAGATATATCATAATCTTTCCCACTAGCATATTCAATTAAGGTATTAAAGTGGTCACACTCATGATAAATTTGTGCTAAAAAATGACATAACATTAATTTATCTTTTAAATTATGTTTTCTAAGACTTTTATTCAACTCAGGAACAAACTCTTCTGGCGTAGTATTTTGTGTTGATCTCCCATTCATTACGCGATGAGAAAATAGTTTTCTAGAACCATAAACAGCTTTAAAAAAGCTTAACGAAATAATATCTTCTGAATCATTATCAATCCTTTTATCTAAATTAGGTTTATTCTCCTCTGTGGTTCCTTCAATAATATCAACATCTAGATGTAATTTAATAGCTTCCTCTTTAACTCTTTTGGCCACATAACTTACTGGATCTAAAGGCTTTCCATCTGGTTTGAGTACAGTAAATTGTAATCTCTGCCCAACCATACTTATTAACGGCAGTTTTCCATTGGAAATCGAATAAACCTTTTTCTTCCCGGTAGCTACAATTAACATCTCAATATTTGTTTTTTCAATAACGTAATTACTACCTTCACGATCTACAAGCGTTAGCGTAGAAGTACTTTTAAACTTTTCATAAGGTTCATCTAATTGAATCAGAATAGGTTTTTCTGTGCCATTACCTGAATTAAGCGATCTTTTTAAAACAAACTCATCATTCGATGTTAAGGCTAAAAATTCAACATCACGATTAGCCGAAGAGAGGACTTCAACTCTTCCTTGATCATCTGTAATACGTTCAAAACTTTTCTTTCCCTTTGGTCGTGTTTGTATCGGAAAATTAGCCATAATCTTTCCATGAACATCAACCACTTGAAAAGGTGTTACCACCAAACCATTCTGAGAAATCGTACTATTCATTTGTCGATATTCTTCAATGGTGTTAGGTAACTGAATTTTTATAGGATGCTCTGAGGAGGAGAGGGTCGAAGAATTAATGACCTTCACCACAGTATAATCAGATGCCTTCGGTGGTTTTGCTAAAATTTCTACCATCCGATTAGGAGAAGCTTGAAAAACAAATAAGCCATCTGTATCTGTTTTCTTCAGATTCTCTCTCGATGAATTTTGATAACGTGATTTCACCTTCAGATTTCTGACATATCGTCCAGATTTATCATAAAACTTAGAGGTAATGGTCACCAGTTTACTCATGATTCAATATCCTCGTGTGTAGACACCTCATCCTCCTGATCTTCTTCTATTTCTTCGAGCAAATAATCAATCTGTTCATCACTCACTGCTCCACTCAAATGTGTACGCAAAGAGTTAAAGCTCAGCGCAATAAAGTCAGTTGACTGGGGCGTATAGAACCTAAAAGTACTTAATTGATGTTGTTCATTTAATATGGATTTATTGGTTTTCAGAAGTTTTCCATCAGTTTGATCAATCACAAAAATTTCTTTTTCTCCTGCAGACGAGCTATTCCATTGATAATTGATCTGATTACTAAATAATGTTGCCATCTGAGGTAAGCTCATCTTCGGTTCAACCACATTCTGTGGCTGTAAAAACAGATGCTGCCCTGCTTTCACCTCAAACTTCCCAGCAGTTGTCGGTAACACACCTGAACCACTAATCTCAATCTGACTTCCTCCAGCCACCAATATAATTTTTTTACTCGCCTTGACTTCAATCCTGTCTTCCGTTGAAATAATCTGTACCCCCTTTCTGGCAATAAGATCTGCCCCATCACCCTGTGCCTGAATCTCGACTTTGCCTTTACCGGCATATAAGCGTGCACCGTCTTGTGCTGCAAACAGGCTCAGTTTCTGGCTGGCATGGGCAATCAAAGACTGCTGCGTACTCAGGTTAATACTCTCTCCGGCACTGTGACTGATCTGACCATCAGCAGAGAGATGCACATCTTGCTGGCTACTCAACGCAATAGAGTTTGGTGCGCTAAGAATCATTAAGGCCTGTTTAAAGGCAGCGGCTTTATTTTCATCCTGCTGTTCGATCTGCTCTAAGAAGTTCTTTAAGTTATCGAGAACTTCTAAAGGATCGGTCTGCTGGTTTTTGGCCACTTCACTTAAGGCTTGGGCATTGCTCAGTGAGCCTTCAATCTGGGATTTGGCTTCACTGGCATCGAGATGATTGCCTTCTGCCTGTGCCTGTGGATGGGTGGAAATCAGCAAGCCTTCTCCAGCACGGACTGCACCCCACTGATCGGTTCTCAGTTCAAAACCTTCACCACGACCGTCACTTTCGGCACTGGCTTTGGGATGGCTCAAGTTCCCCAGGTTCAGTTGGGTCGCACCATGGCTGCTTTGCAGCTGGGCAGAAATCTGCTTCGGAGTATCATCAAAACGCAGCTGGTTAAAGCCACTGCCTTCAATTTCCTGTGAGCGGATCCCGCTGAGTTTTTTGGTGTCGGGTAGTTGGCCTTGTTGGTCGAATTGGGTTGGCGAGCGTTCTGCTTCATGTAAACGCCCCACCACAAATGGCCGGTCGATGTTACCGTCGAAGAAGTCGATCACCACAATTTCATTAATCCGTGGCAGGAAACGGGCACCATAGCCTTCTCCGGCCCAGGGGGTCAGTACATCCACCCAGGCCGAATCGGTGTCATTGTCATTACTGCCGGCCCCGCCATCATGCTGATGGTCATCACTGCGGGTAAACAGAAAACGGACTTTAATCCGTCCCCATTCATCGACATGGATGCTTTCTCCAGCAGGTCCCACCACCCGGGCGCGCTGTGGATGGGCTGCTGGTCGGTGCTGTAGTGGATGGTATTCCGGGACGGTGCGGATGTTGCGACGTTGTAAGGTTAAGGTATTGCCTTGACGTTCATCCGGGTGTTGTTCGTGTTTAACATTAATATGGCTATGCCAGTGGCTCTGGCTGAGTAACTGGTTAATCTGCTGATTGAGGTCTTTGGGTAAGTTGTTCTGGTTATAGAACTGTTTGCCGGTAATTAGAAATTCTTTGTCGGCTGCGCTGTGCTGGTCAATTTCCGGGTGTTCATTCAGTTCAAACCAGTAGCCGACCTGGGCATCACGGACGGTGGAATGCGCGCTGAAGTATTTGGATTGCAGGTCGTGGTAGTGACTGAGGTTCTGGTTCAGCTTGTCCAGCTGGTTGTTGGAAGAGGCTGTGGCCTGATCTTCGCCATTTAAATCCTGCATCCAGGCCGGGCTGATCTGCCAGGCTTGTTCCAGGCTCAAGCTGGCATTGTCCTGATTATGGCTGTGCTGGTGTTTGCTTTGCACTGAACCGGCGCCTTCTTCCTGGCTCAGGCTATCTGACTGCCAGCGTTGCAGATGTACGGCCGTCGGTTGCAGGCTGCGCTGGGCAATCAACTGGGTGATGCTATCCAGTTGTTCGGTGGCACTGGAGCGATGAAAGCGGATGCTGCGGCGGTTTAAAGCACTGTACTGGCTGTTGTCATCAATCAGGCGCAGTTTCTGGGCCTGAATCGGGCTGCTGGAATGTACGACCTGTAACTGGGCTTCATCAATCAGCCAGTTAATGCCTTCACTGCGCCAGAGTCGGGTCAGGAAGTCATAGTCGGTTTCATTGGACTGCATGATAAAAGGACGCACATCCAGTTCCTGGGTCAGTCCGGTTAAGTCCAGAGTCAGGCTGGCAGCAAAGAGCGGGCTTTTGTTCTGCCATTCTTTAAATAAGATCTCGCTGACCTCACGCACGCTTTTATTCATAAACACACGGCTGTTACGGCGTTTATGCCAGAGTGCGGTTGGATCTTCTAGCGTAAGTTTATAGAGGGTGAGAGAGCCATCACTCTGGCCTTGCGCGGCTGCGGTGATAATACCGCTGCTGCGAAATAGCTGGCCCTGGTCAGTGACCTGATCGACGGCAACCTGCGCGCCGATAAACTGTTTTAACGGAATCTGGCCATTGGTCGAAAGACAGATCAGTTCAGCACATAAGCCCTGATTGAGCTGGTGTTCACCGTCGATGCGCTGCAAGAAAACATCGGTATTTAAGGCAGGCTGAGAAAATTGAATATGGAGGGCACGTTTTTGTGGGCTGAGGCCAGCCTGCTCCAAGGCAGTATGGATATGAACACGGGTTATCATTGTTATAAAAGCTATTGTTTTAATTTGCCCCGATTCTAAACAATGCTCATTTTTTAATCCAGCCTCTCGCTTTCATTTCGGGGCTACAAACCGCCTGTTTCCGACCAGTTGCGATCAACAGCTGCCCTAAAAAAAAGGAGCCGAAGCTCCTTGTTGTGTTTGTCTATATTTTAGAAGGTAATCCGGCGATAACTGCGGTATTCCGGTTTCCAGAAATTCGCCTCAATGGCCTCTGCCAGTAACTCGTCACTGATTACTGGTGCTACACCGGCCAGCATCGCCGCTTTAGCCACTTTAAAGGCAATAATTTTCGAAACCTTCTGGATTTCATTTAAATCCGGCAGCAGATCGGCCGCTGGATCGAGCAGCATCGGCGAACAGTCTGCCAGTGCATTACTCGACGCCATCAGCATACTGTCTGTGACTCGGGTCGCGCCGGAGGCGACTACACCCAAACCAATACCCGGGAAAATATAGGAGTTATTACACTGTGAGATATGATAAATCTTGCCATGATAATTCACCGGTGCAAATGGACTACCAGTTGCAATCAGCGCCTTACCTTCAGACCATTGCAGGATATCAGCCGGCACCGCCTCAACCCGTGAGGTTGGATTCGACAGTGGCATTACAATTGGTCGCTCACAATTTTCCGTTAGTGTGCGAATAATTTCTTCGGTAAACAGCCCCGGCTGACCCGATACACCAATCAATACCGTTGGTTTGGCATGTTTGACTACATCGAGTAGTGAAATCATGTCATCGGCATTGCCCCAGGCTGCAACCCGTTCAGGCGGCTGTGCCAGTTTGCGCTGGAAGTCCAGCAGATTCGGCTGGTTTTCGGTGATCAGGCCAAAACGGTCAACCATAAATACCCGCGCACGCGCTTCGGCATCGCTTAAACCTTCATACATCATCTGTGCAATAATCTGCTCGGCTATGCCGCTACCAGCAGAACCGGCACCGAGGAAAGCCACCACCTGATCTTTCAGCTGTTTACCAGCGGCACGTGAGGCAGCAATTAAACTGCCCACCGAAACGGCTGCGGTGCCCTGAATATCATCATTAAAACAGCAAATCTGGTCACGATATTTGTTTAACAATGGCATCGCATTGTTCTGAGCGAAATCCTCAAACTGGATCAGCGCTTTTGGCCAGCGGCGCTGGATCGCGGCAATCACTTCATCAACAAAGGCATAGTATTCATCGCCGGTAATCCGCGGCTGATTCCAGCCCATATAAATTGGATCATCCAGCAGTTGCGGGTTGTTGGTACCTACATCTAAAGTAATTGGCAAGGTATAAGCCGGGCTGATTCCACCACATGCGGTATATAAGGATAATTTGCCAATCGGAATCCCCATCCCGCCAATCCCCTGATCACCAAGACCTAAGATGCGCTCGCCATCAGTGATTACAATCACCTTCACGTTTTTCTTGTTCACATTTTGCAGAATGTCATCAATATGGCCGCGGTCCGGATAAGCCAGGAAGATGCCACGATGACGACGATAAATATCGGAAAAACGCTGGCAGGCCTCACCGACCGTTGGGGTATAAATAATCGGCATCATTTCACTTAAGTGATGCTCAATTAAGTGATAGAACAGGGTTTCGTTGGTGTCCTGAATATTTCGTAAATAAATATGCTTGTTGATGGCATCGTTAAACGACACATACTGCTGATAGGAGCGCTGACTCTGTTCTTCAATGCTCTCAATGGCATGTGGAAGTAAACCGTGGAGATTAAAATGGCGGCGTTCCTCTTCTGTAAATGCACCGCCTTTATTAAGCAAAGGCAGCTCCAGAAGCGTGTTTCCGGCATAAGGGATGTAAAGCGGTTTTTTGGTGGCTGAATTCGCTGATGTCATTTCCGATCTCATTATTCGATGATCCAGAAGGAGGCTCAAAGCAAAAGTTCCTCTGGGAGATAAGCTAGCTTAGCCCGTTTTGAGGACAATGGGGTATTTAGAAAATTGATAATGATTTGTGGATAATTTAGATACTGAATAAATTTGTCCAATCCGGCATTCAGTCACGACATAAGGCTTTCCCAAAGCCGAAAATGCGGGTTTTTTGTACCCAGATCAATCCCCTGCCTGTTTAGCTTACAAAGCTCCGTTCCTGCTAGATGTAGTTTTTCGCTGTTTTTCTGTTACATGCAGCCAGTGCAGATTTTTCAATTGGCCTCAATTTGGGTATGCTCTGGGGCAAAACACAACGACATATTTAAAAATCATGTATATCAAGCCATGGATTGCACTGGGCGGTTTGGCCGCTGTGCTGGGGTTAGGCGGCTGCCAGACCCTTTCCAATACCACTGAAAAAGTCAGCGATCAGGTGACCGGTTTATTCTCCAGTAAAGACAAAGCGCCGAAAATCGACAAAGATGGCGTGGTGGATATCAGTAAAAAAACCCTGGAGCAACTGGAAAAATTTACTGCCAGCATGCCTACTCAACAATGGGTCTATATTGAAAATGAACAGCTGGGACGCTATCAGCTGAAAAACAAGGCTCAGGATGAAGTGATTCTGACTCTGGCCCTGCACTGCAAGATCAGCAGCCAGCGACCAACCTTCTCGCTCAGCAGTGCCGAAGGCAAGACATTGTTAAAGGCTTATGATCCGAATGCCGGACAGATCCAGTTCCTGCTCGACAATCAGAATTATGGCAATCCTTTTAATGTACATACCGATGAGCCATTGAAACGCTTCCAGGCAGCCATTGCGCAGGCCAAGGTGATCAAGATTTTTAATGCCTCCCGGCTTTATACCTTCCAGAATGGCAATGCCGATCTGCTGAGTAAACCGGTGTCCTGTCAGGAGTCTGGTGCATCGGGCTAAATGCTATTTGGGTGCGCCCGGCATATCCACCAGCATCGCGGTAAAACGGCGCACCAGCGGCAACACCACCAGCACCACCGGAAAGGCAATGGCCCAGGAAATCATCCAGTTCTGGAACCACAGTGTGATCAGCCCTTCGACCCAGCCCAGCGCACGCAGCATATTGACCATTGAAATAATACCGCTCATCAGGCCAGACAGCAGCAGCGGCATAATAATGCCCGCCCATTTTGCTGGCAGTTTAGGAATATTGGCGATAATTACAGGACGTTTGGCGTGCATGCATGCTCCTACAGCGGGACAAATCCGTCATTGATCAGGTTATTTCATGGCCATGTTAGCATTTTCAGGCTACAGATGGCGCAGAATGTCGGACAATCTTCATTCACTACAAATGGGTTCACCTAAAGACAGTGAAATTTGCTATATTTGCTGTTTTTCTGCGACATTTATTTTTCGACTGATTATGAATACGGCAATCCAAGCAGCTCTTGAACATGCAGTGCAATCCCTTCAAGCAGAAGGTGTCCTCCCAGCAGACTGGAACAACACCAGTAATTTGACGCGAACCAAAGACCGAAGCCACGGTGACTTTGCCTCAAATATCGCCATGATTGCCTCTAAAGCTGCGGGCATGAAGCCGCGTGATCTGGCCGAAAAAATTCTGGCTGCATTGCCAGAAGTGGCAGATATCAGCAAAGCAGAAATTGCCGGTCCGGGGTTTATCAACTTCTTCTTAAATGCCGACCAGCGTTTTGCCATTCTTGATCAAATTCAGGCGCAGCAAGACCAGTTTGGCCGCACCAAGGTCAACGCGGGCAAACGTATTCAGGTTGAATTCGTTTCTGCCAACCCGACGTCCAGCCTGCACGTGGGTCATGGTCGCGGTGCCGCTTATGGCATGACCGTTGCCAATCTGCTCGAAGCCACTGGCGCAACCGTAGATCGTGAATACTATGTGAACGATGCCGGCCGTCAAATGGATATTCTGGCAACATCAACTTACTTACGTTATCTGGAACTGACCGGTCAGGAACTGGTGTTCCCGAAAAATGCCTATCAGGGTGATTACGTCAAAGAAATCGCGCAAAGCATTATCGACCAGGATGGTGATGCTTATGTACGTCCAGTGGCCGATGTCTATAAAGATGTACCGGAAGATGTGCAGTATGCAGCTGAACCGGATGCAGAAGGCAACAAGGTGGTCCTGTCTGGCGATAAAGAAAAACATATTGATGGTCTGATTTTCAATTCACAGGCTTTAATTGGCGAAGGCTATCGCGTGTTCCATCAGGCGGCTTTAAAAGCCATTCTGGATGACATTAAAGATGACCTCGGTGAGTTTGGCGTAACCTTTAACCAGTGGTTTAGCGAAGCCTCTTTAACTGAAAAAATTGATGAAGCGCTGCAAACACTGGATCAGCGTGGTTATCTGTATGAGCAAGATGGCAACATCTGGTTTAAATCGACTGAGTTTGGCGATGAAAAAGACCGCGTGGTCAAACGTCGTAATGGTCAAACCACTTATTTCGCTTCAGACATTGCGTATCACCTGAACAAATTACAACGTGGCTATACCGACCTGATTGATATCTGGGGCTCTGACCACCACGGTTATATCTCCCGGGTGAAAGCCGCTATTGATGCGATGGGTTATGACTCGAAAAAACTAACCGTTTTACTGGTGCAGTTTGTGAGCTTATGGCGCGGCGGCGAGATGGTACAGATGTCTTCCCGTTCTGGCCAGTTCGTGACCTTGCGTGACCTGCGTAAAGAAGTCGGTAACGATGCAGCGCGCTTCTACTATGTCATGCGTAAATCTGAACAGCACATCGACTTTGACCTGGATTTAGCGGTCTCACAAAGCAAAGACAATGCGGTGTATTACATCCAGTATGCGCATGCCCGTATCTGCCGTATGCTGGAAAAAGCAGCCAGCACAGGCGTGAATTTTAATGCGCTTGACGCGCGTCAGTTTGCGGCCAAGCTGGAACTGGAGGCTGAAACTGAAATTCTGGCCAAGCTGGCGGCCTATCCTGAAATTGTGACCCGTGCTGCCAATGCCTGCGAACCCCATCAGGTTGGTAACTACTTGAAAGAATTAGCAGCTTTATTCCACGGCTGGTATAATGAACACAAAGTGCTCAATGATGATGCTGCGCTTACTCAAGCCCGCTTATTGCTTTCAGTAAACGTACAACAAACCTTGCGCAATGGTTTAGAATTATTAGGTGTTTCTGCACCTGAAAGCATGTAAACCAAGACATTCTTCTGCTGGGCAGGCGTACCATCACGCACCTGTCCAGCCAATCAGCCAATAATCAGAATAAAGAGGTTCCCTCGTGTTTGGAAAAACGCAACGCGGTGTATCAGAACGACCAAATAAGCCCAAAAAACCACTCATTCCGACCTGGTTAGGCACACTGGTGGTGATTCTGGTCGTGTTATGTTTCGCAGTGGCCTTAATGCTGTGGAAGCCGTGGGAACCTGTGCCACCAAAAGGCCAGATCACTTCTGAACATTATCAGGAAGACACCAACAAGGATTACCGCTTCTATGACCTGCTGCCCCAGCAACAGGTAACACCAATTCCGGAGCAGGCCGTACCTGAAACCCAGGAACAGACGGCAGTGGTGATTGTCGAAGCGCCAATTGTTGAGCCGGCAGCGTCCGCAGCCGCCAGTGAAGCGACGGCGGGCATCACGCCAACTGAACCGCCCGTGGCCGCGCCTGCCAGCTATATTCTGCAGGTCCGCAGCTATACCGATCCGGATGCCGCCGATGCACGTCGAGCTGAAATTATTCTGAATGGTCTGTCCGCCGATGTGGTCAAAACCGTAGAAGGTGGTGAAACCTGGTATCGGGTAATTTCGGGGCCATATACCTCTGCAGAGGCGGCACTGATTGCCCAGCAAACCCTGCAACATAGCGGGATTGATTCGATTGTGGTGAAACGCCAATAATAAAAAAGATGCGCAAGCATCTTTTTTTATAGCTTCAAATTTTGTTTAGGCCAACTGTGCCTCTAGCTTCTGTTCACGAGCGAACGCCCGCTGATAGCCCTCGCGCTGTGCCAGTCGCTGCAGATAACGCTCAATCTGCGGATATTTGCCATCAGTACGGCTTTGCAAGGCCTGTAGCGGAAAGGCCATCTGAATATCGGCAAAGGAAAATGTGCCGGCAAAATAGTCATGTGTGGCCAGATAATCTTCCAGAAACTGGATATGATCTTTGAGTCGCGGCTGAATAAAACCCTGCTGGATACCTTCACTGACTTTTGCTGCCACCGGACGAATCAGCCAGGGTGCGCGCTGCGGCACTTTACTGGCCACCAGCTGCATCACCAGCAATGGCATCAGTGAACCTTCGGCATAGTGCATCCAGTAACGGTACTGCTGCTGATCGGCCGGATGTGTTGGCTTGAACTGCTGCGCCGGATCATACTGTTCCTGTAAATACTCTAAAATCACCGCAGATTCGGCAATCGGCTGCCCACCATCTGTCAAAATTGGTGCCTTACCCAGCGGATGCACCCGTTTTAACTCGGGTGGTGCGGCAAAACTCGGTAAACGGCGATAAAATTCAATCTGATAAGGCTGGCCCAGTTCTTCTAAGGCCCACAAAATACGAAAGGAACGCGACTGTTCCAGATGATGCACAGTAATCATAATGACACTCTGATTGTTTTTCTTGAAATAAAGAACCACCGGCCACCTTGACCGGTTGCGGCAACTCAGCATCATCAGGCCCACCCATCGATCGCGACGCTTGGGCCTGAAGTTCAATTCATCATGCCTGCTTAACGTGAAGCACGCATTTTATCTGGCAGGGCCGGTGCTTCCAGCCGTGGCCCATTATAATCTGGAATGCTGCCAAAACGCGGGTCCTGATTGACCCACTGGTCACGTGCCTCGCTCAGCTCGTCCTGGGTACGTCCGACAAAGTTCCACCATAGTAAAATCGCGGATTCAAATGGCTCACCGCCCAGTAACAGTACGCGTGCACCCTGGTGCAGTTCAATCTCAATGTCCTGCAGACCCGGCTCCAGCACCACCATATTGTCTTCGTTCAGTTCATGCTGGTTAATATGCGCCGTGCCTTCTAGCGCCATAAAGCCATATTCAAAGGCCGGATTCAGCTGAAGCCGGGTGCGCACCGTTTCTGCCGCAGTTAAGTCCACTGCCAGTAACGGGCTATGCACCTCAACCGGCGAGCGGGTTTCCAGAAACTCCCCGACCAGCACGGTAAATTCAACCCCATCTCGTGACACCACCGGTAATTCAGGATAATGGTCAAAACGCGATGGCATATTGCGCTTGGCATCCGGCAAGGCAATCCACAGCTGGGCCGCATGCATGTGGGTTTCCTGCTCTGGCGCGACTTCGGTATGCGAAATCCCCTGCCCGGCTGTCATCAGGTTGACCTGTTTCGGCCGGATCAATTGTTTGGAGCCGATACTATCGGTATGCATGAGGGTGCCTTCAATCATCCAGGTAAAGGTTTGCAGGCCAATATGCGGATGTGGTCCGACATCTAGCCCGTCACCCTGCGGAAAGCTGACCGGACCGGCATGGTCTAAAAAGCACCAGGCGCCAATCATGCGTTTATGACGGCTGGGCAAGGCGCGTTTAATGACGGTGCCCTGCCCGATTTCTGCACGGCGCAGCGGCACTTCCTGAATAAACTGCTGGATATATTTTTCACAATCGTCTGAATGGGACAGTTCGGTATAGTTGGCATTGGTCATAGTTGTATCCTAACTCTGGCGATGTTCCATGTCGCTCATCTTGTTGTTTATCTTATACGCGGATGCTGCATGAGTTTGCTATAGTTCAGTTAATATGCAGCATTCTCCTGGCAGAACAATCAAAAAATCGCTTTTTGTTGTAAGGATTCATGTGAGCACCAGCGCACAATTTCCTCTCTTTTCCTGCCGTTTTGAGGCTTTTTTTCAGCAAATTACCCATATTTAGGGAGGTCTTTTTTTAATCGTCAAAGCTATACTATTACTTTGATTTTATTAAAGACTTGGGGCAATTCTATGAAGATGGGAAATCGGATTAGAATGTCGACGAATTCAACAGATCTTGCACCCGATGATTCGGATCGACATATTTTACAAGCGTCAGAGTGCGACCTGGAAAGTCGTCAGGCCCTGGAACAGGCCCTGCAAGATCCGGCTGCCCGTATTCCGCCCCAGTTTGAAGACTATTTTTATAAATTCCAGACCATTCACCAGAAGCTGTATTTACAACAGGTCAATCACATTGGCCAGCTGGCATTTTTACTGTACTTTTTCGCCGATTATTTTGTACTGCCCGATGTCAGTCTGCTCTCCGGTATCGCCAGAGTCATCGTGATTGTACTGGCCATCAGCATTAATTATTTCCTGTTCAAATATGTGAAAGATATCCGGATCCATGACCAGATTTTACCGGTCGGCACGCTGGTTTGTGCCGGCCTGTGGTTTTATCTGATGTCCTTGTCGAACAGCCCCTATATCGATATCTATATCTATGCCTCGGTCATTTTTGTGGTGCTGGCCAATTTGTGTATTCAGGTGCGCTTTAAGCCGGCGCTATATACCTCGTTTTTAATCAGTACCGTGGTGTTTTTAGGCGTATCTAACTTAACCAGCGCCATTGAAACCATTATTTTTGCGCTGGTCTATCTGCCAATCTGGCTGTTCAGTTTATATATCAGCTGGACCAATACCCTGAATGCACGGCGTAATTTTCTCAGAACCATGCTAAATGACTGGAATTTCCATATTCTGCAAGAGTTGGCGCATACCGACGAGCTGACCCAACTCAGCAACCGCCGCCAGTTTGTGCATATTGCCGAGTATAAGGTACATGAATGGCCGCAGCATGCTTCGACCTGCCTGCTGATGTTTGATGTCGATTATTTCAAGCAGATTAATGACACCCATGGTCATGATGTCGGTGATCAGGTGCTGCAGACCATTGCTGATATTGCCCGTAAGGAAATGCGGCGCAAGGATATTCTGGCGCGTTTTGGTGGCGAGGAATTTACCGCTTTACTCACCGAAACCAGTCTGCAGGATGCACTGCTGATTGCCGAACGTTTAAGAACCAAAATTGCCCAGCACCGGATTTATATTGGCCAGAATATCAGCCTGAATTTTACCGTTTCGATTGGGGTATCTGAGCTCAAAGCCGAACAGCCTGATTTAACCACATTAATTAAAGAAGCTGATATTGCCTTATACGCGGCCAAACAGCATGGGCGTAATTGTGTACTGCACTATGATATTGGCATGAGCGAACCGAAAAAACCGGCCTGCCCGTCCAATATTTCCTGGGTGGTTTAAATACAAAAAGAGCGCCGAGGCGCTCTTTTTTAAATAATTTCGGGCTTCTAAACTGCCGCGCACCTTGCGCCGATTTTAAAAGCAATGCTTTAAAATGGGCTCATGGCGTAATTCAGGCACAAAGCAATGCTTCGTAAAACCCCACTGCCGCGGGCACAGCCCTTGGCGTAATTCAGGCGGACAGCAGTACTATCCGAAAGCCCTGAATTACTCCCATTCAATTGTTGCAGGTGGTTTAGACGATACGTCATATACCACACGTGAAACGTCTTTAATCTCGTTCATGATACGAGTTGAAATACGATCTACCAGATCATATGGCAGGTGCGCGAAACGTGCTGTCATAAAGTCAACTGTTTCAACGGCACGCAGGGCAACAACCCAGGCATAACGACGGCCATCACCCACCACCCCAACAGATTTCACTGGCTGGAATACAGCAAAGGCTTGTGCAGTTTTGTCATACCAGCCGCTGGCACGCAGTTCCTGCATAAAGATGTCATCAGCCAGACGTAAAATGTCGGCATATTCTTTTTTCACTTCACCCAGAATACGCACGCCCAAACCTGGACCCGGGAATGGATGACGGTAAATCATGCTGTGTGGCAGACCTAAAGTGGTGCCCAGTTTACGTACTTCATCTTTAAACAGGTCACGTAACGGTTCAACCAGTTCAAAAGCCAAATCATCCGGTAAACCACCCACGTTGTGGTGTGATTTAATCACATGCGCCTTGCCCTGTTTGCTGGCTGCAGATTCAATCACGTCTGGATAAATCGTACCTTGTGCCAGGAATTTCACGCCATCTAATTTACGTGCTTCTTCAGCAAACACTTCAATAAATTCACGGCCAATAATCTTACGTTTCGCTTCAGGATCAGTGACCCCTGCCAGTGCAGACAGGAAACGATCTTCCGCATCGGCGCGAATCACGCGGATCCCCATGTTGTCAGCAAACATTTGCATAACCTGGTCGCCTTCGTTTAAACGCAGCAAACCGTTGTCTACGAATACACAGGTCAACTGATCGCCAATTGCTTTATGCAGCAATGCAGCAACCACAGAAGAATCCACACCGCCTGACAGACCCAGCAGTACTTTTTCATCGCCAATCTGTTCACGTAGCTGTTCTACACGCAGGTCGATAATGTGCTCTGGTGTCCACAGACCGCGACAGCCACAAATCTGGTGTACGAAGTTCGACAGTAATTCCGCACCTTTAGAAGTGTGCGTTACTTCCGGGTGGAACTGGATGCCGTAGAAACGACGTGTTTCGTCAGATACCATGGCAATTGGGCAGCTTGGAGTTTGCGCTGTCACCTGGAAACCTTCCGGAATACGGGCAACTTTATCGCCGTGGCTCATCCAGACATGCAGCTGGTTTTCACGGTCTTGCAGGTTACCAATCAGCTGGTCACGCACCACGATGTCTACTTCTGCATAGCCAAACTCATGGACAGTACCTGGCTCAACTTTACCGCCAAGCTGTTCGCACATGGTTTGCAGGCCATAACAAATGCCCAATACCGGCACACCCAGTTCAAACACCACTTGTGGTGCACGCGGGCTGCCTTCCTGGTGAACGCTTTCAGGTCCACCCGACAAGATGATACCGTTTGGATTAAATGCACGAATGTCTTCTTCAGACATGTCATAGGCATACATTTCAGAATATACGCCAGCTTCACGAACACGACGTGCGATGAGCTGACTATATTGAGAACCGAAATCCAGAATCAGGATACGATCTTCAGTAATTTGAGTATTGGTAGTCATGACAAACAACTATGAGAGGCAAACGAATATAAGCGCCGTATTCTAGCATTTTTTCTGCGCATTAAACACAAGATTCAGATCAGTCTGTGCGGATCCCCGAATCAGGCCGCTACCGGCAGATGTTCTCGACCCTCTTCTTTATTATCTATTTAGGCAAAAAATAAGGCAGCCGGAGCTGCCTGTACTAAATGACGGGACATTATTTCCCTGCATCACATCTTATTTTTCAATCAGATGATCCAGACTCAGTTTACCTGCACCTTGCAGCACCAATAGCAGGAAACCACCTGAAATCGCCAGGTTCTTCATCAGGTTAACCGCATCTTCCGGTGCGCCATGGAACATAAATGCAGTCAGCAAACTGAATACTGCCAGTGCCAATGCCACCAGACGGGTTTGCAGACCCAGTAAAATTGCCAGACCACCACCCAGCTCCAGCAGAATCACCAGCGGTAACAGGCCACCCGGCACCCCCATCGCTTCCATATAGCCCACCGTTGCGCTATAGCCGGCAATTTTGCCCCAGCCCGACACAATAAAAATATAAGCCAACAAGACACGCGCCAGTACCAGCGACAGGTTGTTTAAGGCAGGGGTTTGAAAGATTTTGGCAACCACAGTATTTGGATTAAACATGAGAGAACCTACAGCAGATCAGTAAAAAGATGCTGCTATCTTAGGGACTGGCCGAATATCAAAAAATCACCATTTCAAAGATGTATCGTTGCAAATTTAGAATGATGACAGCGGAAATTTATTTACGTTTTTCTACTGACTTTCACCAACCGGACTGATAGGATTTGACTACATTTCTGCTTGTTTTTCCCTCATGGAACTGATTGATTTTATCCTGCATGTTGATGCGCATTTACTTGAGTTCATTACCAATTATGGGGTCTGGATTTATGCCATCCTGTTTCTGATTATTTTTGTTGAAACCGGTCTGGTGGTGATGCCCTTTTTACCGGGGGACAGCCTGTTATTTGCAGCCGGTGCGCTGGCGGCCTCGACCGGTGCCATGGACCCGTGGTTATTGGGCGGCTTACTGTTTATTGCCGCTGTCTTGGGCGATACCCTGAACTATCATATTGGTAAATATATTGGGCCACGGGTATTTGAAATTGAATCACGCTTTATTAATAAAAAACACCTAATTGCCACCCAGCAATTCTTTGCCAAGCATGGCGGTAAAACCATTATTTTTGCCCGTTTTGTGCCTTTTGCCCGCACCTTTGCCCCTTTTGTTGCCGGTGCCGGGAGCATGAACTATAAATACTTTCTAACCTATAACGTAGTGGGCGCTTTCTGCTGGATTGGCTCATTTATTACCCTGGGTTATCTGTTTGGTAACATGCCAATTGTGAAAGAGAATTTTACCTATCTGATTTTTGGCATCATTATTTTAAGTGTCTTGCCGGGGGTGATTGGTTTTGCCCGCCAGAAGCTGAAAAAGCAGGTCCGCGCTTAAGCGAAAAAGCGCAGAATAACCGGAAAAGCACACAGCACCAGCAACATGGCCGATCCTTTATACAAGAGATCGGCTTTTATTTGCTTGGATTCTCCCGATAAAATCGCGCGACCAAAAGACATCCAGAACAGCGCAGTCGGCAACAGCACCAAACAGAACACTGCATAGACCATCAAGAAATTGGTCGGATTATCCCAGGTTTCAGTTGGTAAAATCCCGGCAGCAAAAAGTAGTGCCTTGGGATTTTTTAAGGTGGCAAAAAACAGCTGATGCGGGCGGATAGACGGGTTGAGCTGGTTATGCTTGACCAGATGCGCATGCTTCCACAAATGAAAAGCCGTCCACAGCACATATAGTGCGCTCAAGCCATGCAGAATATGGCTTAAATACGGCCAGATTGGGACGGTCAGATGAATCAGCAGCGCCCACAAACTGATGGCATATAAATAGCCAAGCAGCTCGGCAGGCACAAATAAACTGGTTCTGGCAATTCCATGTTGATGTGCTGAACTTGCAAGCAAAGCATTGGTTGGTCCCGGAATAAGCAGAACCGCAATCATTGCCAGCACAAACAGCCAACTTTCAATCATAGACACCTGAGATTACCTGAAATTAGGCGCACACCTTATATTAATTTGATAAAAACTGACAAGTTTTTCTCACGACTGGGAGGATATTTGGACAGATAAAAAAGCCTTTATTTTTATTTAAATTTAAGATTTTTAATAATTTTTTATGAAACATTTTGCTAAGATTTTTCACGACGTGACTCGCATAAACTGCCAGCCCAGCGTGAAAAATGCGAAGCCTTAACTGGCCTGCTTGGTGCGTACAACAATTGGACAGCCTTTAAAACGCGCCGCCTGCACAATGGCTTCCTGCTCGCCCAGCACCCGTGCCAGTTCAGTATTTTTGGTATTCGATGATTGTCCCATATTGACCGAAACACTTGGGCCAATGCCCCAGCCGCCACGACTGCCCCAGCCTCCGCCAAGACCCACCCCCACACCAACGCCGGTCCGTTTAGGCGCCTGTACGCCCTGATCAATATAGGACTGAATCCGGTTATATTCGCTTTGCAGCTGCTGACAGTTCAGCGCCTGATAATGTGTAGGCGAGACATAGGTCGGTTTAACCGTCGTGGCACAGGCACCCAGCAGCAAGGTTCCGGCAGCCAGCAGGCTGATATACAGTGTTTTCATGCCCATCTCAGGATTGTTTCTGTTCAATCTCATTGAACAACGATTGATAGGCCTGCGTCAATTTATGATCTGTAGCAAAATGAATAAGCGGCAGATTTTTATGATGCGACTCTTTCATGATGACTGAGGGTGGCAGCATGCTGTTAAATACCGGTAACTGCTCCTCTTTCAGCTGCTCGACCACTTCTCGTGGCAGCTTGGCCTGGGCCTGGAACTGGTTCACCACAATGCCTTCAATCTCCAGCTCGGCATTATGATCTTCCTGGGTTTCCAGCACATTTTCAATCAGGCTGTGCAGGGCACGTTTGGAAAACACATCGCAGTCAAACGGAATTAATACCCGGTCAGCCGCAATCAGTGCCGACAAGGTAAAGAAGTTAAACGCCGGCGGTGTATCAATAAAGACCCGCTCATAACGCCCAGCCAGTGAGGCCAAGGCATCCCGTAATTTATAGATTTTATGTTTGCTTTCTAAGGCATGGGCCAGACTGCCCAAGTCCGGACTGGCTGGAATTACATCCAGATTTGGAAAGGGCGATTGATGCACATAGGCTTCCAGCCCCTTGGCGCGGCTTTTTAAGATCGAGCCCAGGGCATTGCCAATTAAGCCTTTGCTTTGGGTATTGCCCAGCACTTCTTCAAAATAGTTCTGGATATTTGGCTCTAGTGCCGGCTTATGGGTGGAATAGGTGGCATCATCCCCCAGTAAATACTGGCTGGAGTTGGCTTGCGGGTCCAAATCAATGACCAGGGTTTTAAAGCCCTGATGGGCACTGATAGCGGCCAGATTGACCGTAATACTGGATTTTCCAACGCCGCCTTTCTGGTTAAAGACCACACGTGTTCGCATGTCTATCCCTCTGATTTTATATTCTAATTGGCTCAAGTGTAGCGAAGTATAGCCGAGAGATAGACATTATTGTCGAACAATTAACCAAAACTTGGCTTGATCATCACCAGCGCGATAATCGCCAGTAATGCAACCAGGGCTATACCCCAGCCGGCGCGGCGTTGCACCAGTAAAATACTGTCCGTTTTACGGTAGGCTTTCATTAACGAAGACAGCATCACCAGGAATAAAATGATTTTGGCATAAAACCAGGTTTCGACCTGAAAATCCTTTAATGCCAGCAGCACAATTCCGGTTACTACTATCAGCGTAACCGATAAATGTTGTAGCGCCACCCATAGTGTGCGTCCGGCCGGATTGGGCTGGTTGCCCTGCACGCCTTTAAATAAGGTCAGGCCACGGGCCAGCAGAATGACCAGCAATACGCTGATGCTGGCCATATGAATAATTTTAAGTAAAAGTTGGGTTTCCATGAACTGTTCTGATCTCTATTTCTTGTTCCGGGTTATTGTTTCGGGGCGTGGGCACATTCCGGGCTTGAGGTATCCTGTCCTTGCCATTCATCCTGAACAAAGGCATGAATTGCCAGCGCATGAATCTTGCTTGGACTTAACAGATCACCGACCGCGGCATAGACTTGTTGATGACGCTGCACCAGACGTAAACCGGCAAACTGTTCACTGACGATTACCACCTTAAAATGAGATTCCTTCCCCGGATAATAGCCGCCGTGGCCAGAAGATTCATTCACCACGTCTAAATGTGTCGGGTTCAGGGTGTGTAAGCGTTCAATCAGTTGTTGTTCTATGCTCATGATCATGCATCCAAAAGGCCTGAGATTAATCTTAGTATACCCTGTTCTTTTTGCGATATTGTGGCGACCGGCTGAAAACCACCTTTTTCCCGCTTGAACCGCCGCTATTGGCTGATTTCACAGCAGAAATCATCTAAACCTTGGTCAAAATGGCTTTTATTTATGCAATCAGCACAAGTTTTTTCACAAAGTTATTGACCCTGTTTTTGCATAATGTATTATACACCGCATGCGGGAATAGCTCAGTTGGTAGAGCACAACCTTGCCAAGGTTGGGGTCGCGAGTTCGAGTCTCGTTTCCCGCTCCAAATTCTTTTTTGTTCATTTTTTAAAGTAAAAAATTGATCGACCCTGCGGGAATAGCTCAGTTGGTAGAGCACAACCTTGCCAAGGTTGGGGTCGCGAGTTCGAGTCTCGTTTCCCGCTCCAGATTCAAAAAGCCCTGATCGAAAGATTGGGGCTTTTTCGTTGTTGATTTTAAATAACATTTTTTCTTTCAGTCTATAAAGCTATCAGCTTCAAAGTGAGTAAAAAGTTAAGTTAGATCAGTTAAGAGTGGGCTTACGTGACCAAAAGTGACCAAAACGTGCCCTATCAATGTCAACTATAGATCAACATGTTTAAGTTTTTGCATGAATTCTACTCAATATGAACTGAGTAATTTTTAAAAAAACCTGAAGCACTCCCTTATGGCTTTCATTAAAGCTTTTTAATCTCTTATAAAAAATGGTGACCAAATTTGGTCACCAAAAATACTTAATAAAAACAATATACTAACTAGAAAATTATTAAATTATATGACGCTTTTTATTAGCAATAATTATTCATCTGGCTTGAACTTTAATAAATCACCAACGTCTACATTTAACAATACGCACAATTTTTCTAATGTTTCAAAATCAATACGAGTTGATTGACCATTATAAAGCTTATGTAAAGTCGTCTTACTCATTCCGGTTGCCCGAGCTACATCTGCCACTTTCATTCTTCGTTCCGCCAAAAGAACAGGCAAGTTACAAACTATCATTAATTACCACCATTGTGTAATAAAGTACTTGCATGATGTATTAAACGCATTTATTATTGCATTGTGATCTTAAATAACACCATTGTGATACTTTATAAAAGGATACAAACATGAATCTTACTTATATTACTACAAAAGAATTGGCAGAACGAATCCATTATAACGAACGTACCATTCGTAATCAGTTAAAAGATAGCGTTCTAATCGAAGGTATTCATTACATCCGCCCTTTTGGTGGACGCAAAATTTTATATGTATGGGAGCGTATTGAAGAAGATATGACTAAAACCACTTTAGGCTCGCTACACAGCCTACAACTTCAATAAGGAGGATATTATTATGGCTGCCATCCGTACTAGATACGGTAAGTTATGTGTCGATTTTCGATACTTAAACATCCGTTGTCGTGAAACAACAGCTCTTGAAGACAATGCTCCGAATCGCAAAAAGCTTGAAAAAGTGATTGAGCGAATGGAAGCGGAAATCTTATTGGGTATTTTTGACTATGCTAAGTACTTTCCAAAAAGTTCTCGTTTGAAAGAAATCAAAAATGCAGAAAACAGAGTAAATGAAATCAGCTCTAAAACACCTCTATTTTCAAAGTTCTGTGAAATCTGGTTCACTGATAAAGAAATAGAGTGGCGTACAAGCTATAAGGAGAAAATTCAAATTGTAATCAAAAAGTACTTGATCCCTTTTTTTGGCGCAATTCCTGTTATTAATATTAAAAAGTCAGACATTCTTGGATTCCGTTCATCCCTCGCCAAAGTGACTCACGGAAAAAACCAAGAATGCCTTTCACCATCAAGAATCAACCAGATTATGATAGTGCTTCGTATGATACTCGATAGTGCTGCCGAACGATATGAATTTGATAGCCCTTATAAAAATATCAATAACTTAAAGCAAGGAAAGATTGAAGTAACACCTTTTTCATTAAAGGAAGTACACGCAATCCTTGCCACAGTTCGTGATGATTTTAAGCCTTATTATACTGTTCGATTTTTCACAGGTATGCGCACCAGTGAGATCGATGGCTTGCAATGGAAAAATGTGGACTTACAACGTCGGGAAATCCACATTCGTGAAGCATTGGTGAATGGGGAGCTTGGTGGAACTAAAACTTATGGTTCTGACCGCACGATCCAGATGAGTGATCGGGTTTATCAGGCCTTTCTGCAACAAAAAAGCTTAAATTCTGGAAAATCAGAATTTGTATTTTGTAATCGCGATGGTGGGCCGCTTGATTATCGCCTGGTCAATAAGCGTGTCTGGCATCCCCTGCTACGCTATTTAGGGCTAAAACCTCGTCGTGCTTATCAAACACGTCATACTGCAGCTACGCTCTGGCTGTCGGCAGGCGAGAACCCAGAATGGATTGCACGCCAGCTGGGACATTCAACGACTGAAATGCTATTCCGGGTCTATAGCCGTTACATCCCTAATGTTACGCGCCGCGATGGTAGTGCTTTTGAAGCCATGCTGGAGAGACTGAATACAGAGGAGCTTGTCCATGAACAGTAAAGCTTTTTTTGGCGGCGTAGTCGTTAGCCCAGAAGCAGATATGGTCGCTCGTGAATTAATCCATGAGCTACACATTCCCAAACTGCACAATCTGGCCTTTTTGCTGGAAATCAATAAATGCTTCGATGATCACCAAGCATTAAGACTCTGGCTACAGCGAATGCTGGATGAAGGGCAAGCTCATTACGATGACTTGGCTCAACAGGCCCGTTTCCGGTTAATGAGCCTAGCTCACTAATAAAACAATCATAAAAGGTCATCAAATCGATGACCTTAGCCCCTCTATACCTATAAAAAGGTGAACACATGCATAAAGATATTTCAATTTGGATGCCACTCTATATTGGCGACCTACAGGCAAAATTTGCACGAATGACGGCAGAACAAATTGGTGCGGCACTGCTGTTAATGATGGATTTCTGGAAAAATGGTGCCATTCCTCATGACCTAGCTACTGTATGTAGCATCACGAAATTATCGCAACATACCAAGGCTAAAACTTTGTTGAATACGCTAATGGCCCTGGAATTATTTGAAGTCGAATCTGAGCAGATTCATTCAAATTTTTTAACCAGTTTAAAAAGCCAGGCATTGCAAAATCAGCAAATGAAATCTGATAAAGCTAAAAATGCAGCTCAAGCACGTTGGGGGAAATCCGCAAGTAATGCTCAAGCATCAACCAAGCA
Organism: Acinetobacter sp. AND/436; assembly: GCF_049546925.1. Lineage (NCBI taxonomy): Bacteria > Pseudomonadati > Pseudomonadota > Gammaproteobacteria > Moraxellales > Moraxellaceae > Acinetobacter > Acinetobacter sp. AND/436. Next base: position 99,718 of record NZ_JBMXBO010000008.1, on the reverse strand, counting down.
ACGAAAAGTAAATGCTCAAGCAGCTCCTGAGAAGAGCCAGAGTATTACTCAAGTCATGCTTGAATCATGCCCTTCATCTTCATCTTCATCTTCATCTTCATCTTCATCTTCATCTTCATCTTCATCTTCATCTTCATCTTCATCTTCAAATTTTGAAGAAAAAAATGAGGATTTTTTAGAAAATTCCAAATGGATTTAGGAGAGTGATCATGAATACCATGCTTAAAACGCTCCAGTTTCGCGCAGAAACAACGGAAACACTTTGCCCTGTCCATCATATACCCCTGATGGAAATTGCAGGTCACAGGCTCTGTAAATTGTGTGCCAAAGAAACCGTCCATCACTCACATGCAGCCTATGAAGATGAATTGCAACAGCGATTGCTACAACAGAAAATTAAAAATTCAGGGCTCAATAAACGCTACCTGGATCGTGGCTTCAAGAATTATGTAGTTGCATGCCCTGCACAAGAGAATGCCATCAAACTATGTCAGGCCTTTGCACAGCAGATTATTTCTGACCACAATCCGAACATGTTGATGATTGGTACACCGGGTACAGGTAAAACCCATCTGAGTGCATCCATTATTCGTAATATTCTGCATAACAGTCTGAAATCTGCTCGCTACTATACCAGCGCAGAAATTGCTCAAAAAATGATGGATACCTGGTCAGATGCTTCACGCTCTGAGAAAGAAGTCATCGACCATTTCTCCAGTTTTGATTTATTGGTGATTGATGAATATGGCCTGCATGACCGGCATGAAAAACGCCTGGAGATGGTGCATAAGGTTTTGTATAGTCGTTATGACAATATGAAATCTACCCTGCTGATTTCCAATTTCACAGTCCAGAATATGCAGCGGGATTTAGGTGTCCGGTTATGGTCGCGGTTACATGAGAACAATTTGATTGTAGTGCCATGTTATTGGGATGACCGACGAATAAGCGGATAGCCAAACTCTTTACTCAAGCCAATTATCTTACTGAGATAATTGGCTATTCAAACTAGAACACACTTTAAATGAGATAAATTCTTTCACTATGATTTGGACGATCTACTTTTATATTATCAAAATCTAATTTTTTAAGATAACTGAATATATTAATAATATATTGCTTTATTTCTCTCCTAGATAAATCTTGTTCAGATAGCAAATCATTATGTACTAATGTACAGAACTCTCCAAAAAATATTTGTTTTTGCTCTCGACTCTGCAAAAGTTTTAGAAGATAAAAATATAGATTTGATTTTTTAAACTTATCTCTAAATTTATTTAAATCTTGATCTAACCCCAATATTATTTTGTCATGCTCAAAACTTTCAACATCATTTGTATTATTATTCAAATTATATAAAGGTAAATCATTTATAGTTAGCTTCTCAACAATATCCATGTTAAGTAAAAACTCCCACTCATCACAAGAATTAGAACTACTATCATTGCTATTATCCAAGCTCAAATTCATGAAATTTAAAAGTTCTTCATCAACAACTATTGCACCTTTTGTCATCGATAAGAACTCTAAATAACTTGTATTCGAAATCTCATACTCACATAGACACTCAATATTATTTCCATTTGATGCAAAGCCTAAACCTTTATTAGTAAGATTTGCACTTCCAACTAAGGCAACCTCTTGATCAAAAATATAAACTTTTGAATGTAGATCTTTAACTAAAAAACAATTTACGCCTAATTGGTGTAATTTTTCTAAAACCAAAATATCACATGCTTTAGTTTGGAAATCTTTTCTGTTACCTCGAATAAATAAATTAATTCGCCTATTAGAAATCTCTTCCTCTTCAAGAAGATTAAAGAGACCAGATGTTAAATATGCTGTAATTAAGTCAACATTTTCAGCAGCTAAAAATAGCTGCTGAAAATGAGTAGAAATAGCTGAGCCTAAGAGAATTTTCATTCTACAGTTTCACCCAAATATTCCTCTAGCATATTACTCCAGCGTCTTCTTGTATTACGACACTCTTTCATGATATTTGGAGGTACTTCTTTTTCCATCCGCCCCCAAGCAGCTAAACATAAATTCAATAGATTTCGCTCATCCTCATTCGCATTTTGCATAAATTTTGAATAAAAAGAATGGGCAGTGTTAATGCGTATTAATGTAAAGCCTTGGAATGAAGCAATATCAAAAAAATCATCTAAACCGTCTCGATACTCAAATTTAACTTTGAGGTTATTTGTAATAATTTCTTGAATTGTTTTTTCTACTTCCTCTTCCGGCATCCCCTCATTAATTAAGAGCTCTTTAATCCCTTTAACATCTGGTTCCGCTTCATCTCCCTCTATCTCAAACTCTTCTGCTCTATTACTTTCTGCTTTAGTAGCTTGAATATTTACAGGATCGGTAGGAATCTTACTATTATCCGTCACATTATCTGATGTATTTTTTAACCCATCAAATCCAATAGACTTAATAGAATTATAAGCATCAACGATCATCTGTTTAATTTTACTATTAATATCAGCAATTTTAGCATCTACAGGAGCTTCTTCTGATAAATAGTCTAAATATTCTGATTCGAGTTCAGCTTTTGTTTTCCCCTCAGTATCAATAACTTCTGCAGCCAAGACATCTAATGGAATATATTTAATTTTATTAGCACTCTGCTTATTATTAGTGACACCGAAAAACTGATCAAGTACAGGCTCAAATTCAACTTCAATACCAAGGTAACGATCTAAATAATTACTATCTGCAATATAATAGTCACTTATTAAATCTAATTCACGGTTCGCACGAACTACTGAGAGACCTATATTTTTTTTCATATGCCTCCCCCAAATTGTACTTCCAATTTTATCGCCTGTTGTACTACGTAAAATTTTAGCAACTTCTGGTTTTATGGTTGATGTTCTAATAGTTACAGTAGAAAACTTTCCTTCTTCATATTCCACTTCAATATTTTTAAAATCTTTCACTGCAAATGCAGAAACTTTTGATAAGGGGGCAGGCAAATGAGGTAAAGTTGTATCAGAATACAAATACAATGGATCATTTGCCTTAAATGATTCACTACTAATTTCTAAATAACTCTTCGTTAAATCATTAAACTCATAACATTGGAATACTATTCTTAAAGGGTTTCTATTTTCATTATATTTACTCTCTTCACTCAATTGTCGTCTATAAATACGCCCAATTAATGCCTCAGTATGCAGTTTAATACTTTTTGAAGTTTTCCAATGTAATCTATCTAAATTTGACCATAATACTACTGTTCCCGAGTTTGGTATTTCACCATTAAAAGCTTGTTTAATATGCTCAGGGAGTTCCTTTGCTATAGGTGCAGGAATTGACTCTATTTCTTTATTTTTAATTTTATCTATATCAAGAAATGTATAAAGAATTTCTTCAGGATTAGTCCAACTCCAGACCTCAGTTAAGCGACATTGTGAGACACTTGAGTTCGGCAAGCCCATACCGAATTTACCCATCCCTTTTTCATCTTCTCGATGTTTAGAACCACCAAATTCAAGCGCTAAATGCAATACATCAGATGGCATACCTTTACCGTCATCAATAATTGCAATTTGTTCAATCTGCTTCCCTCTAGTCTTATATTTCTCAAAACAAGCTAAACGTACGCAAGTAGCCCCTGCCTGTATACTATTATCAATTAATTCAGCTGTAGCGTAGGCCGTATTTTTATAGCCATTATCACGCATCGATTCAATAACAACTGATGGACTAATATATAATTTTGATTGGTTCATGATTTACCCTCTTATGCCCAATTACTATCCCAATAACTAAATGCTTTAAACATATTTTTAAATTCTTCCAATTCATCATTCACCGTATAAACCATACAAGCTTCATTTCCACCACTGGCAGGCCCACGCATTGCACGTCCTGCCATTTGCAAATACTGGATTAATGAGTTGGTTGGTCTTGTGATTAACACACAATCTGTACATGGAGCATCAAAGCCAGCTGTCAGGACTCCGTAATTGATTAAAACTCGTATCTGCCTATCTTTAAATCGTTCAATATAATCCTGCCTAAACTCTGAGTCTGTCGATCCAGTAATAGCTTTAGCTATAATCCCGATACCATTTATCCAAATCTCAAGTTCTTTAGCATGCTGCACAGAACAAGCGAATAGAATAATTTGAGTTGTTTCATTTTTCTCAAATTGCTTTTTTATAGCATCAATGATTGCCAAATTACGCTTATCGCTATGTGCTAATACTTTATTAACAAACTGCTCTGAATCCTGATGGAACAAATCATAAATAATTTGACCTCGATCATAGTTGACTATTTCAAATGTTGGTTTAGCTAAATATTTCTTTTCCATTAAAAATTCAATAGGAGATCTATATCCATCGATATCCATGTTCACTTTTTGATTATCAAATAACTCACTTAATTTTTTTGTCTCATCATCAGCATCTGTAATTAATCCTCGTCCTGGAGTGGCTGATAACCCCAACAAAAAACAGTCTTTGTCGGAATATGAAATTATATTTTCGGTTAAGGTTTTATAGGTATTCGCAAGAGCTTTATGAGCTTCATCAAATACTACTAGCCCAACCTTTGACATAAACTCACTGAGCTGGAGTTGAACACTACGTTCTTCTGTGGCGTTCTCTGCTCTAAATTTTTGAAGTCCTGCGACCAAAAAACCCGAATTAATACCTCCAAGGGAGATATCATTTTTCCCATAGAAAGCAAAACTATTTAAATCACAATTTCCTAAAACAGCCCATGCTTTATCAAACTCATTCCTAGCCTGATCACAAAGTTCAACTGTATCAGCTAACCACACAACTAAGGTTTTAGGGTTTTGACGTAAATACTCACATACAAAGTTTATTGCAGTCCGAGTCTTACCTGCACCTGTAGGAAGATGTAATAATGCTCTTTTGACAGAAGTATTTTTAAGATTGTTAATCTTTCTACAGCAGTCTATTTGGTAAGAGCGTAAAGGATATGCTACTTTAACTTCTTTAATAGAATGATTTTCTACTGTTTGTTTTTCTATTCGAGAAACTTTTACATTAAGAAAATCTAAAAAATACTGACGATTTTCCTTAAAAATTTTTATTGCTAACTCGTAATTATTACAATGTTTTTTATTAGAGACTTTACTTATTTCCTCTTCATCAAGTTTATTTACAATAAATTCTATTATTTGTAGCTGTCTATTCTCTGAGAACAGAAAAAAATCATGCAAATAATTAAGTGCTAAATATTCTAAAGAAAGGCTTACAAGATCATACTTTTCTATAGCTAAAATATTGTTTTTGTATTCTTTATCAAAAAAGTCGAAGAAATCCACCCTAGACCAATTCTTTAAAAAATGCATTTCTACCCCAATTTATTCTAATAAAATAATTAAAGGTTTATAATAACGAAAAAATGATGAGAAACACATGCTTTACTTAGATTTTGCAGCATCAAGCCCTCTAACACCTTCAGTAAAAGAAATACTTATCAAAACTCTAGATGAAGAATTTGCAAATCCCTCTTCAGCCCACAGACTTGGTAGAGATAGTTCAGAAAAAATTGAGCAAGTAAGAGAAACAATTGCTGATTCTTTAGGTGCGTACAAAAGTGAAATCATTTTCACTAGTGGCGCCTCTGAGTCAAACAACTTAGCTATTAAAGGATATGTTTTAGCAAATAAACATAAAGGTAAACATATCATTACCTCTTCTATTGAACATAAATGCATTTTAACAATTTGCCATTTCTTAGAAAAAGAATATGGTTATGAAATCACATATATCTCACCTAAAAAAAATGGGATTATTGATGCTCAAGATGTCATTGACGCTATGAGAGAAGATACTGTATTAGTCAGCATCATGCATGTGAACAATGAGCTAGGATCAATACAACCAATCGAGCTCATTGGTAAAGCTTGCTTTGATAAAAGTATTAAGTTTCATGTTGATGCAGCTCAATCCTATAAAAAAATTGCAATTGATGTAGATAACTTGAATATTGATATGCTTTCTATCTCAGCCCATAAAATTTATGGACCTAAAGGAATTGGTGCACTGTATATCCGAGATTTACGAGAAACAAGAATCCAACCAGTAATTCACGGTGCAGGACAAGAGTATGGTTTAAGAGGTGGTACTCTTGCTACTCCACTGATTCTTGGTTTTGGTGCAGCTGTGGCAGATGACACTATTGAGAGAAATCTTGATAATATTAAAAAGCTAAATTCGTTTTTCCGCAGTAAAGTTACAGAAAATGGGGGGATAATTAATTCACCTAATTCAGATTATATACCTCATATCTTAAATATTAGATTCCCCAATTTTGATGCTTCACAGTTTGTAGCCAATTCAGATTTTATCTGCTCTCAGGGTTCAGCTTGCTCATCAATGAATATTGAAATATCTTACGTTCTAAGAGAAATTGGCCTTAATTTTGATGAAGGAAATCAAAGTATTCGAGTTTCTTTAGCTCATGGAATAACTCAAAATCAACTACAAGAATTTATAAAAAATCTTAAAAAAGGAGCCTAAGCTCCTTTAATTTTTTATTTATAACAGGTCACACAAGCACCAGCACCTTCAATTTCATCATAGACTGCATCTAAGTCAATCATCTCGATTAATTGATCATCATAAAGAGCATTACGACGACGTTTTTTCTTAAACTTCTCAAGCTTTTTCTCATGATCAGCCTTAATTTGTGCAATACGCTCTGGATCTTCAAGCGTGCTCAAAGGCGTGTTTTTCCCCATCCAATAATAAGTTTCGCCATTTGTCGACTTTTCATCAGCTAGCTGCTTTTCATAAGCTTTAGCTTCTTCAAATTTTTCTGGATGACGCTCCTTCAAACGTACCCATTCAATCTTTCTTTGATAAAAACAAAAAGTACAGCCACTACGAGAACGCCATTCATAATATTTAGGCAAGCCTAATCCCGTACCTTCTAGAATATTAATAATATCCTCTTTAACTAATCCATCCTCAGCGAATGGCATTTTAGTAGTTAAAAATTTCTGAGTCGGGACATAACCTTCACGCCATGGCTCATCTGCACGAATGCCGACATAACTAATAATTTCATAACCTTCATCTAAAAAAGGCTTTACCCATTTTTCAAATGGGACCAATTTCATTTGGACAGTACACCAACGCTGATGTCCCGAGGGAAGAAAGTGATTATATTCTTTAAGCCAATAATCAAAATCTTTATCGGCACCTAATCGTAAAATTGGCTTACCTAAATAAGCTTCTAACTTATTCAGGTAGTCCATCACTTCAGGTAATTCTTTTCCTGTATCAGTAAAAAAATACTCTATATCTAACTCAGGATAGTTATCTCGCATATAGACAGCTAATGCTGCGCTGTCTTTTCCGCCAGACAACCCTAAAACATGCTTGATTGGTTTATCAATTTTCATGTTTTTTTTCCTCACCGATCGGGTACAAATATTTTTTCAAAAGTTGATACAAGACTACCGCCTTAGCATCGTCACTTAGCTCTATAGCATTAACTTTTTCATCTAAAACTAATTCTAAATTGTCGAGTTGACTTTGAATCCTGTGGTCAATGATGACATCCCTATTGTACTCCTCAAAACCATTAGCAGTACTTACGATAATTGCTAATGATTTATGCTGTTGATTTGAAGTCAAATCAGGATGCGCATTTTTAACAAAAAAACTTAACTGTTTAAAACGCTGGATATAACTTGGTAAAGCCTCAAAAGCTTTTTTCAAGCTATCATCACTCCAATCTCTTTCAGGCACTTGGCCTAATAACGTGATCATATTACTGATCCACTGAGTTGATTGACCTGAACTTCTAGATAAGTGCTCTGCAAATTTTTTCATTTGCCAATCAGCTGCTGACTGACTAATCGCTTTAGCTTGCTCAATAATTGTAGGTGTAATTTCACCTAACTCTTTATGCAAACTTTTCTTGAATTTTTTGCATAAGTCCTGTTTTGCATTCTTAATACTGATAAAGAAGTCTGAAATATCCGAAAGAATTTCATTGTCAGACTTATTTTCAACCTCTAAGAGATCGTACATATCCTCGAATAATAATTTATACGGATCATCTGCTTTTACAATAAAACCTCTAAGTAGCTGTACTTTAGTTTCAAAAAATTCAGCATCTTTAGAAAATTTAACCCAGGTTGACTGCTTAACTACATGAGAGACGATAAAGCGAGCAACAATTAATGGGGTCGCTTGTATGTCAATAGAAAATATAGAATTAATACTTTGAGCTAACAACTGGATAAAACGGTTCTTTTCATCAGGTTCCTTAACAAATTTTACTGCAACTTCATTTGGCCGCTTTATTAATTTATTAAGAAATTCATCATCCATAGAGCTGATAAAACGAAACTCCTGGGTAATATCTTTATCATAAAATGCTAAAGCATTTTCTTTAGCCAATAATAATGTTAAGCCAAAAATTGGTAATAGACCTTGCGGTATTCCAAAAGGCGGCTTGGACCATTCAGCATATAGTTCTGATAACGTTACTAACCTTTTATTTAATTTAAATAGTTTATAACCTGTTTCAAACATTTCAGAAACAAGCTCTAAATTATATTGGCGTTGTGAATTTTCTTCATTATTAAATTTAGGAATGACAAATGACCAAGCATCCTTATCCTCTTGATACTGATGCAAACCTAATTGCTTTAAACAAGATAAATAAATAGCTTTTTCAGGTGGAAATTTATCTATACCTAAATTCTCTTGATCAAAATTCTCCAGCATTTTTTCCAAAAGCTTTCTACGCCCAGCTGCTGCAGAGCTAGAGACATCATGACGAACAACCAACTCGTTCGACACTGAAGGACAAGCAAAAAATATCTTATCCGCGATTTCAGAAGCAACCATCGATAATGATTTAGATAAGATTTTTTCTCCAGAAAAATACCAGTCAACATTTTCAAAAGATTGTTGAAATAAAGAATCTATCTGCTGATATGCATAATTTAATCGTTGCTCATATTCCTTTTTAGCAACTGGATCTATCATTAATTTAGGTTGATCTTTATGAATTTCTTTTAAGGCAAAAATTTCTTTAGACCAGTTCAAAATCTCGTTTAATTTTTTTAGCTGAGAAATAACTAAACCAGGGTATTGAGAAGAAATTTCAGCCAGTTGCTTAGAGTTTAAAGTTTGGCCTGTAATTAAAACGAAATGTGCAAATGCTTTCGTATCTTGTAAATTACCACTATTAAATAAACGCTTTAACCCCGAAATATCAGAGATTAAATGTTGATCCATCCAGCGCATTACACCTTTTTGTTGATAGTGTCTTTTCGCTAAGATAGAGGTGCCTTTATAATCAATATGCTCGAAATAATCCTGTTGATTACTTAAGGTTTGTAACTTTTCTTCTAACAAATGTTGGATATTGAGTTCAGATGTCTCAACAACTTCATAAGAATCTGTACGATTCCAATGAGTTATAACCCCCCAAGATTTCAGGTTATTTAGACATTCATCAAGAGAGTCTAATGAATCGGCAGAAGTAGGTAAAGCATTAGCTATTAGTTTTTTTGTTGGATAAACCCCTAATGATTTTCCAAATAAATTCATCATCGCAATAGCTTTAACTATATTAAAATACAGCTCATCTAAATGAGCGTTTGTACTCTCTTCTAACTTATTTAGCTGCTTACTTAATAAAGTAAGAGACTCTTCAACAACTCCCCAAGAGTGCCCTTCTTTAGAACCTAAAATTTGATGTTGTAAGTTATGACTTAAATAATTCCATAAGTCGACTATAGTATAGGTTTTATAAAACTCAACATCAGCTTCTAAGAATTTTCTAAAACTTAAAGGCTCAACTGATAAAAGAAAACTAAAAATACTACGTTCATTTTGACTAAAACTACTTTTAGCAATAGCTCCTAACAAAATAGTAGTCAATGGATGCAATGGTAAAGCATTAATAAAATACTGCTTAATTTTAGGACTACTTTCAGTCAATCTTGAACTAATTGATAGCATTGCATCATCAATTAATCGTTCATTTAGAATCGCAACAGGATCAGGAATTTTGTTTTTTGTTCTTTTTATCGTTTTAGAGACTAAAGCAACAGACTCATCTAAAGAAATTCTATATGCGATATCGATATATCGCCCTTGAATCTTAGCCCATTCAACTGCTATTTGATGACTTAAGCCTTTCGCATAATCAGAAAAAGCCTGGTGAAGGACTCCTAAAAATATAAAAGGACACTCTTTTGAAGAAAGCCTGTTAATTTTTTCCGACAACTCCTGGAAAAGATGTAAATCACCACTATTTCTAGCGATATGATCTAATAATTTACCCATCTCGTCCAAAATGAAAATGCTGCCAGATATTTTACCATCTAGTGCACGAAATACCTGATCTATCCACTCTATTAGCTGTTGTTCATTCTTAATTTCTTCAGATAAGAAAAACAAATCATCCTGAAAAAGTTCTATCAGTTTTGTATCCTGTAAAGCTTTCAAAATAGATTTATAAAACAACTCTGTAGGTGAAGTTACCCCCCCTACAGCTTTAATTATTAGCCAAGGCTTTTCTTCAGAAAAATTAAAAGACTTATCAAATTTTTTAAGCAGTCTTTTATCATTAACAAGATTTCGTGCTGCAGTGCGTATAGCATCATTCTGATGTAACAGACCTGTTAATATGGCAGCTAAAGTAGATTTTCCTGTTCCATAACTTCCTGTCAAAGTGAAAGTTGACTGCCCAGAAGTTTCGAATGAATCAATAATCGTCTGTAAAGAATTATAAGCTGTTCCATGAAAAACAACTTTATCAAAAAACTCTTTTGATATATCTGTATCTAATCGTGTAGATAAAAGATGATTAACATGAATCTGATAATAATGATTCAAATTTTCTACTTTAGTCATTTTTTGTTTTTCCACGATAAATATTTACTAAGAGTTCATCTAAATTAACTTCATTGATTTGATCGCAAGCTAAACTCCTCATACCTAAGGTATCTGTCCATTTAAACCGATCATCAATTAATGCACACTGATTTAGAAAATAATCGACAGCTGCATTATTCAAACGAAATAGTTTCCCGGGACTTCCAGGATTTGTTGCAATACTATCGACACTAATAGTAGGTGATTGATTAAAATTTTCTTTCCAAAAATCGGCTAAGCAATATAAAAAAACTTGCACAGGTAAATTTTTTTGCTCTAGCAAGTCTGCTTTAAATTTATGAGATTCAATTTGATAGATTAAATTTAGTTCATTCAATGGGGAAACAAACGCATCTTCATTCAGCTGCTTTCTACTAAGCCTTTTTGCATAACATAAGACAAAGCAGTCAAAATCTTTTTGCAAGGTTGCTAATGAGGGAACTTTAAGTCCTGCTGACTCTAACCAACTAATCAAGTCACTAACTAATTCTGTTTTATCAAAGACTTGCTTATTTGAAAAATTAAAATACCACCTAGCAAAAGTTAAGTCATTAAATCGTTTTTGAATGAAATAGTGTAACAGCCAAGTTGATTCATTTAACTCCAAAAAAGGATCGTAATTTTTAAAAATTTCACCTAATTTAGTTTCATAACCTATTTTATTATTCTCTTTATTTTGTAAAGGTGTTAAACCAGAAATATCGGCCCAATATTTGATACTATTGACCATATTTTTTCCTACACCTAACTCAACAACTTGCTTCTCAATATCTTTTTCATTTAAATTCAATATATTATAAGCTTTATTTAACCAACCATAACGCAGAGCAAAAGTTTCATGCCCTGAAAAATGTAACGTAAATTTAGTAGAGTTCATTAAAAATATTCACTGGAGACTTCCCTCCAGTAAGGTTACTACTATTGACATATATATTCAATAAATTGATTTTTCCAACTAGATAACAAAATAAATATTTTTCAACAACTTAAATAAATTATGAGTAAATTTCAAGGTAAACTATATTTTATTTTTATCATTTAATATTCGAGAAAAAAAATGGGCTTCAGATTTCGCAAGAGTATTAAACTGCTACCTGGATTAAAAATTAATCTGACACACAAAGGCATAAGCAGTGCAAGCATTGGCAAGCCTGGTGCTTCTTTAAATATTGGCAAAAAAGGCACCCGAACCAGCGTTGGTATTCCTGGCACAGGCCTATCCTATTCAAAACACCAGCCCTATAAGAACAGAGTTGGCAACCCAGAAAATCCTACTCAGGAACAACAATCGTTCTATACATCACATACTGAGCAACCCAAATCTAATGTCTGGATTTGGGTGATTTTTGGATTATTTTGTTTTATTGTCGGGGCAATTATTTTTTAAATCTAGCCATTCTTTGTACCCCATAATCTCCACTGCTAGGCAAAATTTAATTCATTCATTACTATGGAGGGATGTTAAATACAATAAAGGTTGCCGCTGATGTCTGATCATGACAGTACTCTGGATTATGATGAAAATGATTTAATCGACTCTCCCTTATCTCAAGTTTTACAAGAGGATAATGAGCAAATTGAAATTCTAATTTATCGATTACCTAGTAGTGACTGGACACTGGAAGTGGTGAACCAAAGTGGTACTTCTACTGTATGGGATGAAACATTCCCGTCAGATCAGGAAGCTCTATCTGTCGCTTTAGATGGAATTAAAGCCGCAGGCGGTATTCAAGCATTTTCCGAACTCAGTAACCTCGAAGCAAAGAAAAATATTTTTCCTGAATCCCTTACTCGCCATTAAAAATGAAGCTGCTGGCGTGGATCTGAATCAGTATTTTCTGGATTCTTAGAACCTGTCGCGATGATAGGTTCACTTCAACCCAAACCCATCCAGGGTTGAAAGGTCAAAATTTTCATCAAACATAAACTCATCTGCTCGCTCTTTTTTTAATGTCGCCAAGGCGTAAAAGAAACATTTTTCACATAACTGCAATTCATATCTTTCCCGTCATGCTTGGAACCATACCCCCAATGTGCGGATAAAGTTCCAAATTTCAGTTTCGTTGATTGATTACATACATCACATACAACATCTGTAACGACTTCTAACAGTTTCAATTGTTTAATTTCCATACTTGGTTCTCTCCATCAATCAAGTTAAATTTATCTATATACTTATCAAAAATTGATTCCTGTTTGGTTTTAGCTACCATTAAAAAAAGCTCAAAAATACTATATATAGTGGTTTTTGAAATTTATATGCACAATATATGGAATTTTTAGCCATTGCCCTACTAATGAAAATTATATGAATATTATTGTTTTATTTTCAGCCATTTGGCACAAATATGGGCAAGTATCACTGTATGTCTGTAAAAAAGAAAAGCATACCCAATTACCGCGTACCTGCAAAAAATCTGCAATTAATATGCTATCCAAACTGTATGCACGCCTACCAAGTTTGGATCGCTTTATTTTTTCAACTTAATGAAAAACAGCAAAGCTATCATTTGGATTTTACTTTTAAACAGAATATCAACATCCCGCTCCTTACAACTAATAAACCGGACCTCTATTTTTTTAGTAGTCATTTCAGCTGGATCTATGCCTATTTTTACAGCAAAAATAAAAATGAATTCAAGTTCAGAGCTTATGAGAAAAATAATTCCTACGAATTCACCATCCAGGCTTTAAGCGAAGTAAGGGCCTTACTGTGTTCCGGATTACATCAATCAATTCATGGCTTAGACGTCATTTCAAATTGGCTAAATGAACAATACTTAGCTGTACATCTTCAGGACGTTTTCGGTCATGAAGTTTTAACTATCGATCATCTACGAGAATTATCAGGACTGTCTAAATCCAAAAGTCCAGTAAGTTCTGTTTCAAATTATGCCGGCCCACTGTCATTAGAAAAGATTCTGGAGGGAATTGCATAATGAACGGATATAGTTATTTAGAAGATACTCAAGAATTAAAGCTTGAGCCATTTCGAGACTTCTATCAAGCACTGGCGGAAGCAAAACTGAAAAATGATCAGGACTTCTTTAAGCTGAATGATTTCATCCAACCAACTGAAGTCGTTAAACTAATTAAAATTATGACTCAGCATCCTACTGATCTATCGATTAGTAAATATCCATTGGCGCATTATCTCTTGGCACTGATCAACACTCCATCAGCATATCAATCAAATGCACTGAAATGGGCTATTTTCAATACTCAATGTATCGAGTTACTGAATAGTAAAGAACATACAGCAACTGTAGCTAATCTATGTAGGCGTTTTCGTTTAGCAAGTACAAAGAAAGAATACTATTGGCTTTACAATTTTTTACCGTCTCTTCCGATCGAATTAGACGATCTTGTTAAATTTCTAAAAAAAGCTGAGACTGAGAATGGGGAATTATTTGACAAATCTAAAGAGAGTTTAGAGAAAACGGAAATGGGCCAATTGGCAGAAATCCGCGTTTTTTATACCTATGCGCATACTCAATCAGAACGTCAAAAAAGAAATCGTCAAAGTAATCCACCCCCCCAAAAACCGTCTCAAACTGACGTTAAAAAGACATTAAGAATTTCACTTGATGGAGAAAAAACATATCAAACTCATTTTGAGCGAGGTGTGGCAAAACAGCCACCTGAGGATAAAACTATAGAAAAAGTTGAAGATCATAATTTTGAATTTAACTCACTAGAGCAATGTTCTATTACAGCTCAGATCAATAATCTCAAAAATAAAATTCTGCATCAAAACAAGAATGAGCTAATGAGCAAGCCGAATCCTCGGGTCTTCGATTTGCCTACCGCACAGTACATTATGCAAATTTTATTAGAACAGGCAGAAAACTCTCCAATTCATACCTTGCTTTTATTTTCAGTCCTCAGTCTTACTCATTATAAAGATCTGCCGGTATTTCAAAAAAATTTACGAGTCAGTACAAAAAACAAAGAAGTATCACTGAAACCCCAAAAATGTTTCTTTAAGCAAAGTTTTGAAGTCTCTAAATTCAAGGATTTTGTTTTAAGAAAACATAGGTTGAATACCGTGAATTCTTTTACGATTCCACTGCCTAGATATTATCTGGAAAATCTAAATCAGTTGAAAAAAATGGATGGTGTTGAGATTGATTTCAAGATACAGGAGTATTTACGAAAAATTAATAAAGGGCTGACCTTCCAGTTAACATCACAAAATCTTCCTCGCTTACTCAGTGATATTGCATTGAATGAAATGGGGTATGAGCTGGAAAGCAAATTACTGAATGGAGAAAGTGTTCAGCACTATATTCCATGCCATTACTTTTCAAAACAGATCGTAGATATTTTTGATATTTATACTCAAACTCTAATTTTGACTGTTCCTCAACTGGAAACTGAATATCTTGAAGAATTCAGCAATCCGCATTCTTTTGGTAGCCAGCAGACACCTAATCTCCCATTCGTCCAGTCTTTTTTTTACCAGCTTGACCACCAAGTTCGGAATAATCCCAATCCCTTTCAGACTTTAAATCATTATTCAATCTGGCTGTGGCATATTTGCATGCTGATAACTTCAGCACGGCCGAGTGAGTCCTTCCCACCCAATCTAGATTATATTGACCTTGACAACCAATTGATGGCTGTTGCAGATAAAGAGCAGCGTTATTCGGGCACCATTGGACGCTATTTACCTTTTAATAATTTTCTTCGTGATGAAATACAGCATTACCTAAAGTATTTGAAACATTTTCTGCACCTCACTAAAGCCTATCTGTCGCAAGAACAAGTACAAGCAATCCAAGAGGTCTTCGAGGGGGAACGCCCCTTTCTATTATTTTACGATCCACAAGGATATATCCGAAATCTGGAACTTTCTGATATTCAAAAATACTGTACTGAAATAGCATTACAGCGCAATTGGACCCGCCACTTCGCTCGCTATTTTTTTGCCCAATACTGCAATGAAGATCTAATAAAAGGCATCTTTGGTCATGACGAAGCTATGCAGGAACTGTTTGACCGCTATTCAGGTTTTGAGACAACAGATTACGATCAAATTAGAGCAGCACAAGACAAGCTGGTCGAAATTTTAGAACTTAAAAGCATGTCAAGTTTCACAGGAATAATGATTACATGAGCAAACATCCTCACTCGCTCAAACGATTAAAGAAACATAGAGAGAGAAAAGCGTTTCTTCTGCAATTATTTAGCGAAAAATGCTCAAAGATGACACCTGAAAATTATCCTGAAGTTTATCGACAAATTGATGACCGGCTTTTAGAGCGCTGTAAATCCAATATCCGAAGCTACCAAATAGCACGTATAGAATTTGCTAAATATATCAAGCGCTTTAATCTTTCATCGGATCACCACTATCCGGTGCCTGCTGCCCCCGTGAGGCACGAAAGGTCTCTGCCACTACAAAATATTGAAACCTTAAAACATGGTAAAAAAGTTACTCAATTTGCCAAAAATATGATTGCTTACTGGACACGACATAATGACTTCAGTCCAACCCAATCACTTGGCTTCTGCTTGATCAGTTCAATATTATTTAATGGCATTTATAACCATGCCGAACTGCAAAAGTTTTTAAAAATCATTTTAAAAACAAAGAAATTTCAAAGTTTTTTAAACCTGAATCATATTGTTTCACTTGATATCCCGAACCGGAATTTCGGTAATCAGCGTATAAATGACCCTGATTTTTCAGTCAGCTATACAAAAACGTTTGTGCTACACGATATTGTGAAATGCTGGATTTACAGACTAAAACATCAGAAATTTGATTTATTTTCGGATATTGAAGATGCAGAACATCTGATTAACGCTTGTATTATTGAATGCTTCCCTGAGGAAAAGGTGCGTTGTAAAGACCTGTTAAAATACGGTTTTTACTATACACAGTTCCTGAAAAACAGCGGGCTAGATCAAATGTCCATTTGTATCTTAAAAAATGAAATTTACAGTTCCAGTCCTCTTGAAAAACAATTAGCAGCTTATTTTATTCAACCTGAACCCACGCCTACCCATACGATTCAGAAAGTTTATGAGAACCCTCAGGACCAGTCTACAGTCACTATTGCATTAGATATAGCCGATATTTTAGTAGAAATACGTCAAGCTATTCGTGCAAAAAACTATAGCGATCAACTCATAGAATTATATGCTAAAGAACAATCTCCAGCCTTGGAACGTTTGCTGCTGTGGAGCATTCTACGCTCAAAAGTAACGGAACCTCAACTGGACCTTCTCAATCATATTATTCAGCAGCAGCAACGATTTAAGCGCAAGCTTATACGCGCAGATTTTCAACCAATTAAACAAAGCTCTCTAAAAACCATGTTTTCACAATTTGCAGTCCATTGGCTGCAGGCAACGCAAGACAAAGATATTTCATCATTTTCAGATGCTGATTTTGAAGATCTGTATGGAGAAATGCTTCTATTAAAGAAAGAAACAACTAGAGCGACTTTACAAAAACGTCTACAGGAGTTTCATCACAAACAGACCTTATTTTTTAACGCACCCACTGTTGATCTGGATAATTTAATCCAGGTAAAAATCTGCAGAACCGCATTGATCTCGCCCCATATTTTTCACCACATGCTAGAGCAGCTCGAAAATACTCAAGATATTTCGATTCAGGATAAAAATATATTTAAACTGATTTTTATTCTGGGGTTCAGAGTCGGACTACGGATCAATGAAACATTGAATATCTTTGTACGTGATTTATTTATTAGTGAAGATGCTGTGATGCTCACCATTCGCAACAATCGCAATAAAAATCAAAAAAGCTACTCTGCTTACCGCAAGATTCCTCTGCATCATCTACTTAAAGCAGACGAATTACATGCATTTAAAACATATAGTCAGAATAGAAAACGTCTGCTAAAAGAACAAGGAAAATCAGTTGCACAACCGCTGTTTTTAAAACAGTCCTTAGAAGAAACTCATGAAAATGAAGTGAATTCCCTATTGAAACAATTGATCCAGCCAGTTTTTGGAGAACACAATTTTACTTACCATAATCTGCGCCATTCTGCATTTAATCATCTTTACCTGGTTTTAAAAAACTCAACTCTTGCAGATGCATTTACTGACTATAGCCCACATGAGCAATTACGTATCCGTTATGCCTTGCTACGAAACAGAAATACTCAGCAAACCTGGTATGCACTTTCTCATTTTGCCGGGCATCTAACCCCTGAAACGACCTGTTCAAGCTATCTGCATTTAATGCACCTGGCAATTAGCTACCAACTGAATCAAATCGAAAGTCCACTCCCTAAAGAAGCCTATTTCAATATTCTGAAACATGATGATGCTATTAAATATCCTGTACAGCAACGGGCTATCAAAAAGTTTTTATTTGACCAACTTACTAAAGACCGTTACAAGCAACATGATCATCAATATCAACCAGGGCAACAGAAATCACCTGATTCACTGATGCTAGGAGCTCATGACTCAGAGATGACTTTTGAACTATTGCATCACATTCTTGCAGTAGAAAAAGAGCAAGACCTTCTGTTACCTGAAGCCATTCCTTTGCAAATCGCGCAAAAATTACGTGCCAGAGCTCTGCATTTGAAAACCTCCTGTGTAAACCAAAAAAAATCTTCCCGGCTGTTTACCACGGACTTTTTAAGGAAAACTCCCGAGGCATTGGTCACCATGTTACCGACCAATCAGGAGGAGAAAAAGATCATTCACCATGTCCAGGAGCGTTATGCAAATGTACAAAGTAAATATAAAAAACAGCTCAATGCGATCTACTCAATTTATCTTGAAAAAGTTCAGCCCAATTCAGCCCAGTTAATTTTTGAACTGAATGAAAAACGGCAACTGAAGAAACTTCTTTCTTTTATTCATAGCTTATTTCCCAAAAAATATCTTCATTTAGAACTCTCTCAGCAGAGCAAGACAGAGCTCAAAAAGACATTACAGGATTTAACATTACGGCCAGAAAACTTCAGCCTGAATGAAAATGAAAGGCGAATTAAGTTCTGCTTCAAGGGTAAAGATGCAAAAGCACTTGGGGTATTCAAGTTACTGATGTATCTCATGATAGTTTCTCATCCTTAAGCTGTTTGTAATAAAAATTTTAACTCTGAGAAACGATAATCAAATAGTATAAACTCTAGATATCAGCAACGTCTGAAACAGAGATCAGTCATGCATAAAACACCAGAAAAAATTGCAAAACAAAAAAAGGTATTAGCTAAAGCTGTTTTATCATCTGCAAATCAACTTGGTTTGACACAGAGCCAGCTTGCTATCGTTCTCAATTTAGATTCAGTGGAAACTTTAAATTCGCTTGAGTTAGATCCCGATTCAAGTCAGGGAGAACTCGCAATTATTTTAATTCGTATTGCGATATCACTAGATGCTCTAACAGGTGGAGAGGCTAAATGGATGCAGCATTTTATGAAGTCACCAAATAAGCTAACCAAAGGCATTCCGATAAAACAGATTCAGACTACTCAGGGATTAGCTACTGTATTAAACGTAGTCGAAGGACTTCGGCTTCAGGGTAAATATTAAGAAATACAAAGCTTCATTACACAGAAAATTAAAAGTCATAATTTTGTCTAATAATTCAAATTCAAGGTATAAGAAGTTCCTCTTCTCAAGAGGTATACAACTGCCTCATTATTGAGAACTGTCATACATATATGGATTCTATTAACCTAATTCGAGGCTAAATTGAATCTTATAAGTTCAATTTAGCTATTCAAGAATCATTATAAAAGTTTGCTATATAGCGAACATTAACCATAATTAGTTAAAAGTTTGCTATATAGCTAACAAATTTCGGGAGAAAAAATGGCTACACGAGGTGAAATAGGTAAAGAAATACGTTTGGCAAGAAAAGGGTTAGGCTATACACAGAAAAGCCTTGCAGAAAAAACTCAAGTCAATAAAACAACAATTTCAGAGATGGAAAATGGCCATTTTACAGGTTCATTTGACATATTTGAACGTGTGCTTGATGGTGTTGGTTTACAATTCGAAGTGAATAAAAAAAAGCATAAATTGCCGCAGTGGGATGAAATTGAAGAAATATTTTCAGAATATGATGAATAAATTGTGAATCGGTACCGAATAAGGTATCAGAAAAGGCAAAGCCCTGCCCATCAACCTCGTTGCTCCAGACCACTTGTGCCAGATATTCCAGATTGACCTGATAGCAAATCCCAGTTCCTCGCGACACCACGCGAAACTGATTGAGCTTAAAGCAAGTTGTTAGACGCTATTAGATTGTAAATGTCTAATTAGACTTCTTTAATCTAATAGGATCTAATCACCCAATAAAGCACCTTTTCACCGATCAACTGGACTGCCACCACTTTCCTAGACAAATACAGCCCAAAGAATGATTTCACCCTGAAAATGCCGACCATGGAAGGGATTCATATGCTGCACCTTTAGCTAAAAGAGGATTCAGCTTACCATTAGTGGTTATTTGCAACAGTGCCCTTTTTCTTATGCACGTGGCATGTTCCCTCAGGTTTGATTTAAACCTTCTGCAGTAGAAGTTGAACCTCAACAGCTTGGGCTGCAAATAATTTTTAGCTCAAGTTTGATTGCTCTAAGTAATCTATAACCACCTTCTGGTGAGATAGATATTCAGAACACAATCCGACGAATGGAGTTGTTTTTTTCCACTGCTGTTTTACCATCTTGATTATGTTACACAATCAAGATGAACAAATAAAATGGATGAATTTCAGCATGGTGGTGCCCGTGAAGGTGCTGGTCGCAAACCAGTTCATGAAGGCCCAACCAAAGTGATCCGGGTTCCCGAAGCCCGTGTACTGGAGATCAGGCAGTATCTGGATCAGATAAAAAAACCAGCCCGCAATGATGTTGCTTCGATTACTCCGGTTGAAGCCAGAACACATTATGAGATTCCGGTTGCCTTGCAAAAGGTGGCTGCAGGTTTCCCTTCCCCAGCCCAAGACTATATCGACAAGACCCTGGATCTGAACGAGTTCCTGATCCAGAACCAGCAGGCTACCTTTATCGTTGAGGTGGAATCGCTTTCCATGCGCGATGCCGGGATTGATCTGAAGGACAAGCTGATCGTGGACCGCAGTATTGAGCCCAAGCATGGTGATATTGTTCTGGCCCTGATCGACAATGATTTCACCATCAAACGACTGATGATTGAAGGCGACAAACGCTGGTTACAGGCGGAAAACCCGGATTATGCGGATATCCATTTGAAAGACGGTCAGACCCTGCTGATCTGGGGTGTAGTCACCAGTGTCATCAAGAAGTTCAGATGAACAGCCCCGAGCGGATTTATGCCCTGATCGACATCAACAACTGTTATGTCAGTTGTGAACGGGTGTTTAATCCCAGCCTGAATCACCGTCCAGTGATTGTGCTGAGCAATAATGATGGTTGTGCAGTAGCCCGCAGTAATGAGGCCAAAGCCCTGGGCATCAAGATGGGTGTTCCGTTGTTTCAGGTTCAGGACATTGTCCAGCAGCATCAAGTGGTGGTGCTGTCGAGCAACTATGCCCTGTATGCGGAAATGTCCAATCGCTTCCATTCGATTTTGGCCGGTTATGTGGCTCCGCATGAACAGGAAATCTATTCGATTGATGAATGTTTTCTGGATTTAACCAGTTATGCACAGCATTTTGACTTGACCCGCTATGCCAGAGAGATGAAACAGCGGATCTGGGACTGGATCGGGTTGCCGGTATCCATCGGGATTGGTCGCAGCAAGACCGAAGCCAAGCTAGCCAATCACCTTGCCAAGAAATGGCCTGGCTTTGCAGGCGTATGCAATGTGCTGGAGCTGGATTATCTGGATCAGGAAACGCTGTATGCTGGAATTGAGGTGGGTGAAGTCTGGGGTGTGGGACGTAAGCTGGTCAAAAAGCTGAACCAGATGGGCATCCATTCGGTACTGGATCTGGCCATGCAGGATGCGCATCGCATGGGAAGTTTGTTTTCAGTGCTGATGCAGCGCACGGTGCTGGAATTACAGGGCATCTCCTGTTTGCAACTGGAGGATGCTCCTGCACCCAAGCAGCAGATTGTGGCTAGCCGCTCCTTTGGAGAACGGATTACTGAGCTGGATGATCTGAAAGAAGCCATGGGTAAGTATGTGCAAGATGCAGTCATGCGCTTGCGTGCGGATGCCTCGCTGTGTGGCTGTATCATTGCTTTTGTGCAATCCAATCCCTTTGATCAAAACACAGCGTATTACAGCAAATCGTTGGCCTTTGAATTCCCGGAACCCACGGACTGTGTACTTGATCTGATTCATGCTGCGATGCAGTTACTGCAAGGCATCTATAAGCCAGAGGTAAAGTATAAAAAATGTGGGGTGATTCTGACCGGTCTGGTCAGCAAGACCCGCTATGTGCCTGATCTGCTTACAGACCATCGCCAGCGTGAAAGCAACGAACAGCTGATGCAGGCTTTAGAAGCCGTGCAAGCCAGATATGGCAAGACTAAACTGGCAGTGGGATCGTGTTATTTACCACAGCGGAAATGGTCGATGAACCGGACACATCTGACCCAGAACTATTTCAGCTGGCAGGGATTATTGAAAATTACCCATTAAGCCAACACCCCTTTTTAGGTTAAACAGGTGACAATTAACAACCGGACATCTATCCAGCCCCCCTATTGCGGACGGATCGCTGCTGGGAAGATACTCATATCGCTATGGTAAAACATTGAGCTCATCATATTGCAAGCAACTCAGGAGGCTTAAATCGCATGGCTAAAACAACAAAGGACGAAATCCCTGTAGAAGAATCAGCTCAAGCCAGTGAAGTTTCTGACAAAGTAACGGAAGCTAGAGCGTTATTGGGCAAGCAAATGTCCGCAAACCTGATTGCGATCGCAGAACTGACCCATACCCCGATTCCACACATGCAGGTAGATGAACACGGGGTTTTTCACGAGATTCAAAACACTGATAGGTAGACCGGCATGGATTGCAGTAACGGACGGTATTCTCCTGTTCAATCGGTCGAGTGCTCAGATCCGGTTTGATCGTTATCGTTAAGTCCATATTTTTGTACCTAACACATGGTTTTATACAGTTAAGTACAGGAATACGTACTGAACAGACAAAGCGTTTTTATGGTCCTTAGGCTTTTTTTCTATTCCTTAAAGGTGTCATTGAGCGCCTGCTGAACCGCCTCAATCCTTGATTTGCAGGCTTTGTAGGCGGTCATGGATTCTTCAACGATCGCCATCAGGTTATCAATATCCGGTTCTTCCTGCGATTCCAGCAGTTCGGCATTCTTCTTCAGAATCTCGTAGCCCTGTTTGAAACTGAGTTCTTCATTGTTCATGTGTATTTACCTGTGTCACGGTGGCATCAATCATGCCATCCTGGAGTTCGATCTGGAGTTGCTGGCCAGTGATTTGTTGCACTGAGCGGATGGCTTTGCCCTGACTGCGGACAATCGCATAGCCTTTAGCCATCACGTTTCGTGGGTTCTGTAGCAAGGTTTCCCGCATCAGGGATTCGGTCTGCTGTACAGCCTGCCGCAGCTGTTGCTGGGCAAAATACTGGGTATCGCTTTTCAGCAGATCAACGCTACGCTGCGCATCATTGAGCTGGCTTTGTGCCAGGGTTTGGATGGTTTTCAGATACTGGTCATTCTGGCTTTGATAGGCGGTCAGCTGATGCTGGGACAGCAGTTTGATGGTTTGCAGCGCAGTACTGGCTTCATTGACCCGTTCGACAATCAGGTTACGGATCCCGGCGATGACTTTACTTGGGGTATCAAAGGAGCGATGCGCGATTTCATCCAGAATGGTGCGGTCTTTCTCGTGGCCAATGCCCACCCAGATCGGCACTGTTCTTTTACACAACAGTGCAGCCAGATCATAGTCGTTCAGGTACGCCAGATCATTCACTGCTCCACCCCCACGGATGATCACAATTAGGTCGGGAGCGGTCTGGTAATCTTGAGCCCACTGCCTGAGTGCACTGGCCAGAGCCTGCATGATGCTGGTTGGGGCAGTATTGCCCTGGAAGGTGGCTGAATGATAAACGAAGTGGCAGACACCCGCCTGAGCCAGGGCATCGGCATCTTTTTTAAAGTCTCCCAGCCCGGCGGCATTTTCCGGGGCGATGACCAGTACGTTCTGCAAATCAAAAGGTGCCGGTAGCTGTTTGTTGTTATTGAGCAGGCCTTCCTGGGTCAGGCGCTGCAGGATCTGCTGATAGCGTTTGGCAATGTCACCTAAGGTGAAGCTGGAGTCGATATCTTCAATATTGATGGAGAAACCATATTGCGGATCAAATTTGGCTTTGACCTTGATCAGGACATTCAAGTCTCTGGACAGTTCAATGCCGCTTTCCCGTTCAAACCTTAACACGATTTTTTGTGCGGTGAATTTCCACAGGGTGCCTTTACAGCTGGCAATCACTTTATGGCTGTCTTCATCTTTCTCTGCCAGTTCCAGATAGTAATGCCCGCCTTTGATGCTGAGATTACGGATCTCGGCTTTGACCCATACCGCTTCATCGAAAGTCAGCTGGATGACTTCCTGTACGGTGGTCAGGTATTCACTGAGACTGAGTTGGGTTTCTGACATGAAAGAAAATACGGAATGCGGTCATTTGATCCTACAAAATAACAGCTTTCATTTCAAAGCATAGAATTGTTTGGAAAATCTGGAGCATTGCCATGTATGTCCACAATGTGCTGAAAGCCTCTCATCAAGATTTGACTATTTTGCGCTGAGGATAAACGGGTCAGACTTCAATTTTTATCCAGTAAGCTTATCAAGTGCTCTCATTTCGCATGTTCTTTATAGTACTGGTTTTTCCGTTTGGAATTGTGCTTCCAACTTTTGGAAAATTTATAGACATAAGTCGGGAAATCATCCCAAACATAGGGCAAACCACTACCACGGGCAACACGTATTTTGAGCGGATAGTCTTTATATTCAATGCAATGCATGAAATAAAAACTTCTTTCTTGTTGCGTACTGAACTTTTTAAAATAAACACTTCTCAGATTAGGATATTTTTTCCAAAAATAATCATGAGGATGTGCTTTGATAGACTGTTGGTACTGATATTTCAGTTTTTTCATGATTCCTCCTAGGTAACATTACCTAGAAGGGATCCTGTGCAAAGTAATTCATCATAGTTAATCTCTTTGTCTTTCTATAATTGAGTATTGATTTGATAACGTGTGTTACGTCCACCACCTTCTAATTTGACTATACATGCTTTTTCAAGCAAGTCAGATAAGTGGCGGGTAGCTGTTGCCTTACTGACTTTAGCAACCTTTTGATATTGTGAGGCACTAATGCCATGTTCAAAGCCATTTTCCCCGCCATCCAATAAACGGTTTAAAACCTTTCGTTGCCCTTCATGCAGGTCTAAACTAGAATATTTATGCCAAAACTGACTTTTAAATAAAGTTCGATTGATCCGCTTTAAGGTTGTTTCAAGGCTGTCATTCAAGGTATCTAAAAACCAGACCAGCCAATCTGTGATATTGGAATCATTTTTTTGGGTTTGCTCCAAGATGTCATAGTAACTTTTGCGTTTGTTTAATATCGCAGGAGATATGGCATACAAACGAATGCTCTGTTCATCCATTTGAGCCAGGGCAAGATCTGTCAGTGTACGTGTAATACGACCATTACCATCATCAAAAGGATGTAGCGTCACAAACCATAAATGAGTAATGCCTGCGCGTAAAAGGGGGTCAAGCAAGGAATCGGTCAGACTATGGTTAAACCACTCGATAAAGGCATTTAAGCGACTTTCTAGCCCCTCTCTAGGAGGAGCTTCAAAATGTACCGTAGGATAATCCAATCGACCTGAAACGACCTGCATAGGTTCTGAGCCTCTGAGTTGACCAATGCGTAAACGTTGCATTGTCCAATCCGGGTCATTGAAAAGCCAACGATGCCATTGCATGAGGCGTTCAACTGTGAGCGGTTGCTTCACATTGTTAAGCGCATCGAGCATGATATTCGCTAGACCTTCTGATCTGTCTGAGCTTGGATAAGGTTGTTCAAGAGTAACGCCCAAACGTCGAGCTAGAGATGATCGCAATGAAAAAACATTTAGAGTTTCATTTTCAATCGCTGATGAAGCAACTAGATTGGCAAGTAGAGTATCTAAAGTAAATTGTTCTTTCGCTAAATCATGCTGACTTTGCCCAAGAAGAATTCCTATTTTTTGATGTATTTGTCTAGTTTTAGGCAGGATGATTTCATCTTGCCATGTGAAGTTTGTCCAGTTTTCTGTTTGCCAAATCCATTCCTGCATCTTCAATCTATAACTCGAATCGTTCCAAGATGAGTTAAATATAGCATATATTCGGCTCACAATATGAGCTGAATATAATGTTTAATTAGCTCATCTATTTGTCAGAATTTGCATCAGCCGACTTATTTTAAAGTCGAATTGTTGGTGTCTTTGTGGTTATTTTAAATTTTCAGAAAATCTGAAACTTTTAAAGCCAAAATTTCGTGTTCGTCTTGTGATTCCACAATATCAACCATAAGATCATCAAGCTCAGTATCATCTTTAATTGAAACACCTTGAATATTTTCTGATCCTTACTTCAGGTATGATGATATTGCTATCACTACATTTAAAAATCATTATGAAACACTTAGGATTTGTAGGAAAAAGTACAGTACATATTGGATATACCCATGTTGAAATTATTAACAGCGCTCTTCGACTGTCCTTCAACGTGCCCTTAAAGAATAATCCAGAGGGAGTCTTTAGAAAAATCGTAGAAAACAACTATGATTTATTGATATCGACTTCAGCAGAAATCTCATTTGAATTAGATAGCGAAACGATTACAAAGGCTGAAAACTTAATTAAAGAGCAAGGTATTGAGTTAGAAGAATTTATTCAGAATACGCTGATTGAATTTATCAATCAGAACCAATTAGATACCACTAACTAATTACCATAGTTAGACAATAAAAAACCCCGACATATCGGGGTTTTTCGTGTTTGGCTGCTAGGTAGGCTGCTGTTCTACCTCACGTCCTGGTGCTTGAACTTATCATTATTGTTGTATGTTTCGGAACTTCCTGTTCCTGTATGACTTCATCATAAGCAAAAAACTACAGATCCCCTAGCCGCAAAATCCCTAAATGTTTGTGCGCCAGGGCGTACAAATCTGGCTAAAAGTTGTCCCGGTTTTATCCGCAGAAATTGGGGATAATTTTTGCCCTGGACACCTGATAGAATCAGGAAAAACCGCAAAAAAGACTATTTTTTAAACAAATTGATTGGCGAAAGATGCCAGGATCGAATAGAAAAAAGCCGACTTGTTTCTAAATCGACTTTTTGGGTTTGCGCCCCGATTTTTTATATCATAAATTATTGATAAATAATACTATTTTCCATAAATTTCGAATAATACCCATTATGTTAAATGGGTGGATTATTTTCATTAATGATCCCAAAAGCTTTTCTCCATGCCTGAGGGCTGGTGCCATATTTTTCACGAAAATTTTTTCTAAATGACACGGTATTATTAAAACCTGAAAGCTCGGTTATCTTTTCGATAGACAAGTTTGTCGTTTCTAAAAGTTCACAACTTAATCTGATTCTTTCAGTATTCAGCCAATCGACTAGGGTCATGCCTGTCGCTTTCTTAAAATGCCGTGTGAACGTCCTGCGTGTCATATGTGTCCGTTCAGCGAGGCTTTCAATATTATGTTGTAAAGCTAAATTCTTTCTTAAAAAATCAAGTAATACATTAATTTGTGCATCTTGGCTCGATTCTGCGACTGGCTGTTCAATAAACTGAGCTTGCCCACCTTCACGGTGAGGCGGGATCACCATTACTCTAGAGACTTTATTCGCAATTCGTGCATTATAGATTTCTCGTACCAAATATAGGCAGCAGTCTAATGCTGCACCTGTTCCAGCAGAGGTTACAATCCTTTGGTCTTCTACATACAGGGCATCATGATCAAGTTGAACCTGTGGAAACCGCTCACTGAAATCTTGTTCAGCCATCCAGTGCGTAGCTGCTTTTTTATGGTCAAGTAAACCAGCATATGCCAGTGCATAAGTTCCATAGCATAACCCTACAATTCTAATTCCAGTCTGATATGCACAATTTAGGGCATCGATAAGTACTTGTTCAGGCTCGTGATTAAAATCATCCCACCCAGGAATAATAATAAGATCCGACTCTTTAATGAGCTCGACCCCACCATCAGGGATAATCATCATAGACTGTTCTGTTGTTACGGGCTGGCCATCTATAGAAAAAATTTTCAGATCAAATAAGCGTTTATCTTCAATCTTGATATTGAAAATGATATGGGGGATAGAGAAGTGAAATAGATTTATATTGGGATATACGAACAATCCAATCACTGGTATAGCCATTCAATCTACCTCTCTAAAATAATAAATATAGCATGTTGTCCCAATAGTTTCGATGATTGTCCTTAAGGACAATTTTATTGCTTAATTTTTCCTATCATGATTCGAGTATGACTAAATGATTGGATCTGGAACATGAATAAAATTTTAAGTAGCTCTGTTATTGCACTCTCTCTGGCAATGGCTTCAGTCCATTTATATGCGAATGATAAGGTGGTTCAGCGAGATACTTCTAAAGTTACGCATATACAAGAAATTCGCAATGCAACGATTAAAGTAACCTATGCTGATACGACTTTTTTAATTGACCCAATGTTTGCTAAAAAAGGATTCTATGAAGGTTTTCCTGATACTCATCGTAGCTATTTACGGAACCCATTAGTCGATTTGCCTATCAAGCCCGAAACGATTTTAGAAGGTGTAGATGCGGTAATCGTGACCCATACCCATTTAGATCATTGGGATGATGCAGCACAAGCGACTATTCCGAAAAACATGCCGTTGTTTGTACAGAATAAAGAAGACCAGAAAATCATTCAGTCACAAGGCTTCAAAGATGTTCGTGTATTAACTCAAGCGACCTTTGAAGGGATTAAGCTCACTAAAACTGGTGGTCAACACGGTACTGATGCCATGTACCGTATTCCTAAGCTTAAAGCTGGATTAGGTGAAGCAATGGGTGTGGTATTTGAAGCTGCTGGCCATGAAACTGTTTATGTGGCAGGAGATACCATCTGGCGTTCTGAAGTTGATCAAGCGATTCAAACATTTAAACCTGATGTGATTGTCTTGAATACAGGTAACGCCTTGGTTGATGGCTTTAAAGAATCCATTATTATGGGCAAAGAAGATACTTATCATGCAACTCAGAAAGCACCAAATGCTAAAGTGGTTGCTGTTCACATGGATGCAATTAACCACATGTCGGTAACACGTGCTGAGCTTGCAGAATATGTAAAAGACAAAGGAATTCAAGATAAGGTTTTAATTCCTATCGATGGTGAAACACTTTCTTTCTAAAGTAACTTAAAGAAATGGAATACTTCCACTTCTTTAAAAACCTAAGTAGAACAAAACAAATATTAGTTAAGTAAAGGAACAGATATGTCAAAATCAGCTTTATTAGTTATCGACTTACAAAATGAATATCTACCTACAGGTAAATTACCATTGGTAAATATTGAACAAGCTGCTGCTAATGCAGTGAAAGTAATTGCGAAAGCCCGTCAACAGGGTACTCAAGTGATTCATGTCCAACATATTGCTGATGCTGAATCTCCTATATTTGAACCTAGCTCAAATGGTATTGAATTTCAGGACACAGTTAAGCCGCAAGAAGATGAATCTGTGATCATTAAAAATCACATCAATGCGTTCTTAAACACGAATCTCAAAGAAATTTTAGATAGCAATCAAGTGACTGAGTTAGTCGTGATTGGTGCTATGACGCATATGTGTGTTGATGCTGCTGTTCGTGCTGCTTCTGATTTTGGTTATAAGGTAAAAGTGATACATGATGCTTGTGCAACACTAGACTTGGAATTTAATGGCGTTAAAGTACCTGCTGGTCATGTCCATGCAACATTAATGGCCGCTTTTGAATTTGCATATGCTCAAGTAATATCAACTGAAGATTATGTTAGCTAAAGACTAAGATTTCCTAAAATTAACATAATACACGTTATGCGAAATTATTTTAATTTTACTTTAAAATCAATTGGTTAATTGTAAAATAAAAAGCCCAATCATACTAGATTGGGCCTTTTATGTGAATAATTGTGTTCCACGTTTTTTTAGAATTATGCACCTAAATTCTTACGATACTGAATGAAGCCTGTATTGTCGGCCAACTGATCATATAAGATTCTTACTGTATATTTGGTTTCACGAGTTAGCCGATGTAGAGCTTCCAACAGGAAAACATATAGGATTCAACGTTTAACAATAAAAATGGGAGCTATAGGCTCCCATTTTTAGATTCGTATAACGTTGAACCCAACGGTAAATAGTCGTGTGATCAACATTCACACCCCGTTCGGCCAGCATTTCCTGCAGTTCACGATAGCTAATGCCATATTTACAATACCAGCGCACAGCCCAAAGAATGATTTCGCCCTGAAAATGCCGACCATGGAAAGGATTCATATGCTGCACCTTTAGCTAAAACAGTCTTCAGCTTACCATTCGTGGTTATTTGCAACAGTGCCGATTTTTTGAAAAAAGCATAGGTCTAGATAATCAAGCTAGATTTTTTAAAACTCCACATTGGTCAATTGTACATAAACCATCACAAGTACCTCTTAAATCAGATAGTTGTTCAATAAGCTTTTGTTGCTTGATTATATTTTCTCTGATAGCACTGACATGTAAGTCAATTAATTCATTCACATCTGAACAATTTTTCTCAGGTTTGTCTTTATAGGTAAGTAATTGACGAATTTCATTCAAACTCATATTTAAAGTTCGGCAATTCAAAATAAATTTAATTCGCTCAACATAGCCTACATCGTAAAGGCGGTAATTTCCTTCCGTTCTTTTCGGTTCCGGAATTAAACCTTCCTTTTCATAAAACCTAATTGTTAATACTGAACATGAGGTTTTTTTAGAGAGTTCACCAATTTTTAAATGCATTGAGTTAGTATTTCCAAAGATTCTTGACTCTATAGTAACTATAGGGATTCTAATATTCAAAGTTTATAATTTTTTTAATGGGTATAATTATGAGTGGTTGTGGATGTAGTAAAGAAACACCATGCGAAGATAAGAAATCTCAACAAGAAAATCATCCATCAATTGCAGAAGCAAACAATTCAAAGAATTGTGATAATACGCTTAGCTGTTGTGGTGAAGAGGAAGAAAAAAAATCTTCATCTCCTTGCTGTAACACTTCAAACAGTTGTGAAGATACCGCTCAATCCTGTTATGGTTCTGATCCCAAAGAAAATTTAAGCACTGAAGATATTTTAAAAGATTCGCACTACATGAGTGAATACTTAGTTCCCAAAATGGATTGTTCTGCGGAAGAACAGATGGTTCGTATGGCGCTATCTTCAATTGATGGTGTTCAAAAACTCATCTTTGATTTACCTAACCGTTCTTTAAAGGTTCTACATAATCAAAAAGATGAAAATATAACCACCAAACTTGAAGCTTTGGGTTTTGGTGCAAAGCTTGTGAAGACTGAAACTTATATAAGCAATCAACAGGCTAAGCAAACAAGTACCTACACCATTCCTAAAATGGATTGCTCTGCTGAAGAGCAAATGGTCCGTATGGCTCTTGCAGATATTGAAGCAGTTAAAGGTCTTACTTTTGATCTTCCCAATCGAAAACTGAAAGTCTTCCATAATGAAGGGATTCAGCAAATTACGGCTAAACTCGAAGGACTGGGTTTTGGGGCGAAACTTGATGAAATACAGCTTTCTTCAGGCGATATACCTAATGAACCTGATCCTGTGAGACAAGCTAAAGTACTTAAACTGTTATTAGGTATTAATGCTCTACTTTTCTTTATAGAATTCATCAGCGGTATTATTGCTGCGTCTACAGGATTGATTGCTGATTCTCTAGATATGTTTGCCGATGCAGCCGTTTATGGTATTGCGCTATATGCCGTCGGAAAAGCTGCGAAATATCAAATAAAAGCAGCCCATTTCGCAGGTTGGATTCAGTTATTACTTGCTGTTATCGTGATTGTTGATGTCATTAGACGATTCATGTTTGGAAGCGAGCCAGAATCAACGCTCATGATTGTTATTGGCCTGCTCGCACTTATAGCTAACGTGACATGCTTATATCTTATTTCTGGTCATCGAGAAGATGGCGCACATATGAAAGCCAGTTGGATTTTCTCGGCGAATGACGTTGTCGTAAATATGGGCGTTATATTTGCCGGTGTACTCGTGGCGTGGACGGGATCAGCTTATCCAGACTTAATCATTGGCATACTGGTTTCTTTATTCGTACTTAATGGTGCCCGAAAAATTTTGGCTTTGAAGTAAGGGCACTGTTGCAAATAACCACGAATGGTAAGCTGAAGACTGTTTTAGCTAAAGGTGCAGCATATGAATCCTTTCCATGGTCGGCATTTTCAGGGCGAAATCATTCTTTGAGCTGTGCGCTGGTATTGTAAATATGGCATTAGCTATCGTGAACTGCAGGAAATGCTGGCCGAACGGAGTGTGAATGTTGATCACACGACTATTTACCGTTGGGTTCAACGTTATGCTCCTGAAATAGAAAAACGTTTACGCTGGTATTGGCGTAATCCTACAGATCTGAGCTCGTGGCATATTGATGAAACCTATGTAAAAGTGAATGGACGATGGTCTTATCTGTATCGTGCAGTCGATCAACGTGGCGATACCATTGATTTTTATCTTTCTTCTAGACGTAATACCAAATCAGCATATTGTTTTCTTGGAAAAATTTTAAATAATGTGAAGAAGTGGCAAATTCCACAAGTGATCAACACGGATAAAGCACCCACATATGGACGTGCTTTATCACGGTTAAAACGGGAAGGTAAATGTCCACCAGACCTTGAGCACAGGCAGATTAAGTATAAAAATAACGTGATTGAATGTGATCATGGCAAGCTAAAGCGGATCATCAGGGCCACATTAGGATTCAAATCTATGAAGACGGCTTATGCCACAATTAAAGGTATTGAAGTCATGCGTGCACTACGTAAAGGACAAGCATCGTCATTTTATTATGGTCAGCCTCAGGGTGAAGTGTGTCTAATCAACAGGGTTTTCGGTCTCTAAGTACTTTTTAAAGGGAACATCATCGACTCAAATCTCTATTTGCAACAGTGCCCTGATCCGCTCATACCACCAGAGGCTGAACCAGTGACCCCCGCCAAAACCGTAGAGGTTTTCGCAATAGCCACGGTATAGGCTGCAAGTCCAATCGCATTGAAATCAAAACCGTTTGGGTACAATTCTTTAATCGCAGTTGATAAAATTTATTGGTCACAGCAACTAAAATCAGCGGTACGAAAGCCAGCCACTGACAGGCGGTAGAACCGATTCAATAAAATCACTCAAAAAATTACCTGAGCAGATTCGATCAGAAACCCTCCAGATGATCCAAGGCTGGATTGAGCATAATATTCATTTACTGAATCAAATATAAACTATCCGTATAATGATTAATCAACATTATATTAAATCGCATATTGTTATTATTCATCATAAAAATCCCTATCAAAATATAGGTGACTTTCAGAAAACATAAAACCTAAAATAAAGTGACCAAAATAACCTAAAACGATCTTAATTGATCAAAATTTTACTCTATTAAAAACCACTTACTACCAATTAAATCAAATACTTATAATTAATGTCACTTAAGGGGAAAAATCTCGGTGACCTTGCCAAGGTTGGGGTCGCGAGTTCGAGTCTCGTTTCCCGCTCCAAATTCAAAAAGCCCTGATCGAAAGATTGGGGCTTTTTTATTGCCTATTCTAAAATTTTTGAACCTCACCCCAAGCCTGTTCGCCATTCCTGTTTTATCTGGCTGATTTAAATCGTAGTCTAAATGTATAAAAGCGTTTTTAAAAAAATTCCTGGTTTTCGCGGCTTGCTGTTTATATTTTTTTACAGATCAATTGCTTAAATATTCTGCACAATTCAAGCTTTTTCCAGACACCGGCCCTTTTCAAGCCAGCAGCCACTGTGTATAACAATGAAGCAGACCGGGAAACGGATAAGCATAGGCAAAACCTACGAAAAAGCGTTAGACTATGCCACAATTAATGTCATGAAAATGTCCGTTGAGACAAAAAGAAGGTGAAGGTTGATGCCGCTCAATACAGTTGAAGAGCTCGTAGCAGATATCCGTGCAGGAAAAATGGTTATCCTGATGGATGATGAAGATCGTGAAAATGAAGGCGATTTAGTCATGGCTGCCACGCATGTTCGCCCGGAAGACATCAACTTTATGATCACCCATGCCCGCGGTCTGGTCTGCCTGACCCTAAGCCGTGAGCGTTGCCAGCAGTTAAACCTGCCACTCATGGTCGATGCCAACGGCGCCCAGCATGGCACCAACTTTACCCTGTCGATTGAAGCCGCAGAAGGCATCACCACCGGAATTTCCGCGGCTGAACGTGCGCATACCATTCGCACGGCGGTTGCCGCCCATGCCAAACCGGCCGATATTGTCCAGCCGGGCCATATTTTCCCGCTGATGGCGCAACCAGGTGGTGTGCTGCACCGTGCCGGTCATACTGAAGCCGGCTGTGACCTGTCCCGTTTGGCTGGTCTAGAACCTGCTTCAGTGATTTGTGAAATTATTAAAGAAGATGGCACCATGGCGCGCCGTGCCGATCTGGAAGTGTTTGCCGAAAAACACGGTCTGAAAATGGGCACCATCGCCGACCTGATCCATTACCGCATGACCAATGAACAAACCGTTGAGCGTCTAGATCAGCAAAGTATTGATACCGAATATGGCAGCTTTGACCTGTATCGTTACCGTGAACTGGGTAACCCGGATATTCATCTGGCGCTGGTCAAAGGTGAGCCAAAAGATGGCGTGACCACCGTTCGCGTGCATGGTTTTAACCCAACCCGTGACCTGCTAAAACTGAACAAGCAGGATGGTGAACCGGCCTGGAATCTGGACCGTGCCTTAAAAGAAATTGCCAATAGTGATCGTGGCGTATTGGTCTGGATTGGCCAGCGTCATCTGCAGGATTTAGGTCCGGCACTGGACAGCTTAAATGCACCGAAGAAAAGTAAATCCAATGCGGCGCTGTCTCAGCAGTATCAGACCATTGGGGTAGGTGCACAGATTTTACGTGATTTAGGTGTTGAAAAAATGAAGCTGCTCAGCTCGCCATTACGTTTCAATGCCTTGTCCGGCTTTAACTTGGAAGTGGTGGAATACGTCACC
This sequence comes from Acinetobacter sp. AND/436, assembly GCF_049546925.1. Taxonomy (NCBI): domain Bacteria; kingdom Pseudomonadati; phylum Pseudomonadota; class Gammaproteobacteria; order Moraxellales; family Moraxellaceae; genus Acinetobacter; species Acinetobacter sp. AND/436. Next base: position 64,552 of record NZ_JBMXBO010000008.1, on the reverse strand, counting down.
GCACAACAAACAACTTAAGAAATCATCGAGGTTTGCTATGGCAGTTCGCCGTATTGAAGGTATGTTACATCTCGCGAGCGAAGGCCGTTACGCGATTTTAGTTGGTCGTTTTAATAGCTTTGTGGTGGAACATTTGCTGGAAGGTGCCATCGACACATTGAAACGTCATGGTGTATCAGAGGATAATATCACTGTTGTTCATGCACCAGGGGCGTGGGAACTTCCGGTTGTTGCGAAAAAACTGGCAGCATCTGATCGTTTCGATGCCATTATTGCACTGGGCGCGGTGATTCGTGGCAGCACGCCTCACTTCGACTTTGTTGCAGGCGAATGTGCCAAAGGTTTAGGTGTGGTTGGCCTGGACACTGGCTTACCGGTCATTAACGGTGTATTGACTACGGATAGTATCGAACAAGCGATTGAACGCTCGGGTACAAAAGCAGGTAATAAAGGTAGCGAAGCTGCTTTAACTGCAATTGAAATGGTTAACTTGTTAAAGGCTATTTAACGCTATGTCGCAAACACTTCAAGCAACTTATGCAGCAAAACGTAAAGCACGTCGTTTTGCTGTACAAGGAATTTATGAATGGCAGATGAGCCACAATCCGGTGCACGAGATTGAAGCACGCACGCGTGTCGAAAATGCCATGCACAAAGTGGATCTCGGCTATTATCATGAATTGTTGACTCAAGTGGTTGCCAATCATGAAGCATTGGATGCGCTCTTAATCCCTGTGCTTGACCGCGAAATTGATGCCCTTGACGGCGTTGAACTCGCAACCCTTCGTCTGGGCGCCTATGAATTGAAAGAACATCTGGAAATTCCATATCGCGTGGTTTTAGACGAAGCCATTGAGCTGGCAAAACATTTTGGCGGTGCAGACAGCCATAAATACATTAACGGTGTTCTTGACCGTTTGGCCAGCTCATTACGTGCAGCAGAAAAACAGCAATCTAAATAATTGACAGATTGATGCGATGGCTGAGTTTTCCATTATTGACACCTATTTCAATCGGCAGCACGGTAGTTCTGTCGACTTAGGTGTTGGTGATGACTCAGCCGTGCTGACTCCTCCCCCACAGCAACAGCTGGTGATTTGCGCCGACACGCTGGTTGCTGGACGACACTTCCCATTAGATACTGATCCACATGCCATTGGCTGGAAATCTGTTGCAGTCAATCTCTCCGATATTGCTGCCATGGGTGCCACGCCGCACAGTATTCTACTGGCCTTGAGCCTACCCCAAATTGATCACGACTGGCTGAAAGCCTTTAGCCAAGGTCTGTATGATTGCTGCGATCAATTTGGGGTGCGCTTAATTGGTGGAGATACCACCCAAAGTCCACATTTAACCTTATCCGTGACCGCCTTAGGCTGGATGGATACCGGTCAGGCGATTACCCGAGCAGGTGCCCAGCCGGGCGACTATATCTGTGTCAGCGGCACCGTCGGTGATGCCGCCTTTGGCCTGAAGCATCCGGGACATGCGCTGCAGCAGCGTCTGGATTATCCAACCCCGCGCTGCGAACTGGGCCAGCAACTGAAAGGTCTGGCCTCAAGCATGATTGATGTTTCAGATGGTCTGGCCCAAGACTTGGGGCATATTCTTAAAGCCTCAAAGGTTGGTGCTACGCTGGATCTGGATCTGTTACCGCTTAGCGATACTCTGCGTCATTTACCTGACACACAGCGCTGGCAATATGCGCTGGCTGGCGGCGATGACTATGAACTGTGCTTTAGCATCAGCCCACAGCATTTTGAACAACTTTTACAACAACCGCTGAATGTCCGCGTTACCAAGATTGGACAAATTCATGCAGCACCCGAACTTCATTTTGTGCAGAATGGCGTAGATCATTCGCTCCAATTCCAGGGATACCAACACTTTGCCTAAACCTGCCATTCATTTTAAAGCGATGAGCTGGCCCGACCGCCTGGTTGTCTTCTGTGGGGTAGGGTTTGGATCAGGCCTGTTACCCAAAGCTCCCGGCACCTTCGGCTCGGCTTTTGCGCTGCTGTTTATTCCGCTGTGGCTGTGGCTTGGTTTTGCCTATTCGGTTGTGGCGATTCTGCTGATGTCACTGGTCGGGATTTATATCTGCGGGCAAACCGCACGGGTCATGGGCGTCCATGATGATGGCCGTATTGTCTGGGATGAGTTTGCCGGACAGTCGATTACCTTTTTACCGCTGATCTATTTTGGCCAGATGAATACGATGTGGGTCATTGCAGGCTTTGCCCTGTTCCGGCTGTTTGATGTCTGGAAACCTTGGCCCATCCGGGTGATTGACCGTCAGGTCGATGGCGGCTTTGGCATTATGCTGGATGATCTGATTGCCGGACTCTGGGCAGCAATCTGTATTTTAATTTATCTTTATTTTATTTTGGTTTAGCAATAACTAGGATTATACATGTCTACCACCGTGATTATTCTTGCCGCAGGGAAAGGAACGCGTATGCGCTCCAGCCTTCCGAAAGTGCTTCAACCCCTTGCAGGACGCCCGCTTCTGGGTCACGTGATTGAAACGGCACAACAATTACAAGCAGATAATATTATTACCATTTATGGCCATGGCGGCGAACAGGTACAACAGGCCTTTGCCCATGAAACGGTTCAATGGGTGGAACAGGCCGAGCAGCTCGGGACCGGACATGCGGTCCAAATGGCGCTGCCGGTACTGGGTCAAGATGGTGTTTCAATTATTCTATCCGGTGATGTGCCGTGCATTAGCCAGGCCACCTTACAGCAACTGGTCGAGGCCAGTCAGGCTACCGGCATTGGTCTGGTCACGTTAACCCTGCCAGATGCGACCGGTTACGGCCGTATTGTGCGTGACAATGGCCAGATTCAGGCTATTGTTGAACACAAAGATGCTTCTGAGACACAGCGCCAGATTCAGGAAATCAATACCGGCATTTACTGCGTCAGCAATGCCAAACTGCATCAGTGGTTACCAAAACTGTCCAATGACAACGCGCAAGGCGAATACTACCTGACCGATATTGTGGCCATGGCCATTGCCGATGGCATGCAGGTGGCTTCGGTGCAGCCGGAACGGGCCTTTGAAGTCGAAGGCGTCAATGACCGGGTGCAACTGGCCGCATTAGAACGTGAATTTCAAAGCTTCCAGGCCAAACAGTTAATGCAGCAAGGCGTGCATCTGATTGATCCAAGTCGCTTCGACTTACGTGGTTCACTCAAAGTAGGTCAAGACGTACGTATCGACATCAATGTGATTATTGAAGGTGAAGTCGAACTCGGTGATCGGGTTGAAATTGGCGCAGGCTGTGTGATTAAAAACAGCAAAATTGCGGCCGGCACCAAAGTCCAGCCGTACAGCGTCTTTGAAAATGCTGTTGTCGGTGAAGATGTACAGATTGGTCCATTTGCCCGCTTGCGTCCGGGTGCAGTGCTGGCCAATGAGGTGCATATTGGCAACTTTGTTGAAGTCAAAAACACCCAAATTGGTGTCGGCTCCAAAGCCAATCACTTTACCTATTTAGGCGATGCAGAAGTCGGCGCCGGTTCCAATATTGGCGCAGGCACCATTACCTGTAACTATGACGGCGCCAATAAATTCAAAACCATCATTGGCGATGCGGCTTTCATTGGCTCAAACAGCTCGCTGGTGGCACCAGTAACCATTGGCAACGGCGCAACGGTGGGTGCCGGCTCGGTAATTACCCGTGATGTGGCTAACCATAGCCTGGCCTTTGAACGCTCAAAACAGTTGAGTAAAGATAATTATCAACGTCCCCAAAAACTGAAAAAATAAGAGGAAAAGATTATGTGTGGTATCGTCGGTGGCGTTGCAGAACGTAATATTAGCAATATCCTGATTGAAGGCTTAAAGCGTCTGGAATACCGTGGCTATGATTCTGCCGGTCTGGCGCTAATCAATGGCGGTCATGTATTACGTGAACGTCGTGTCGGGAAAGTGGCCAATCTGGAACAGGCGGTTATTGAAGCCGAATTAACCGGTTCGTTGGGGATCGCACATACACGCTGGGCGACCCATGGCAAGCCAACTGAAAATAATGCCCATCCGCATATTTCAGGCAATGTGGCGGTGGTGCATAACGGAATTATTGAAAACTTCCAGGAACTCAAAGATGATCTGGAAGCGCTTGGTTATGTATTTACCTCGCAAACCGATACCGAAGTGGTTGCGCATCTGGTCAATGATGCCCTGAAATCCACCCCAAGTTTACTGGAAGCGGTGAAACAGGTAGTGCCACAGCTCAAAGGTGCCTATGCACTCGGTATTATCCATACCGATCATCCGGATGAACTGATCACGGTTCGTGAAGGTTCACCACTGGTGATTGGTGTTGGGATTGGCGAGAACTTTATCAGCTCGGACCAGCTGGCGTTGTTGCCAATTACCAATCGCTTTATTTATCTGGAAGAAGGTGATATTGCCCGTTTAACCCGTGAAACCATTGAAGTTTTTGTGGATGGTCAGCTGGTGAATCGTCCGGTGAAAGAGCTGGATGCGACGGTCAGCAATGCCTCTAAAGGTGAATACAAGCACTACATGCTTAAAGAGATTTATGAGCAGCCAGAAGCGATTCAGCAAACCATTTCTCAGGCCTTAAATGGCAATGCGCTGCGTGAAGACTTTCTGGCCCAGGCCGAGCAGGACTTCGCCAACATCCAGCAAGTGCAGATTATTGCCTGCGGTACCAGCTACCATGCCGGCATGATTGCCAAGTACTGGTTTGAACAGCTGATTGATGTGCCGTGTCAGGTCGAAATTGCCAGCGAGTACCGCTATCGCGCACCGGTAATTGTCAACAACACCCTGTACATCTGTATTTCCCAGTCAGGTGAAACGGCCGATACCTTGGCTGCACTGCGCGATACCCAAAAACGTGCTGCAGCCAAAGCGCTAAACATTTGCACCATGGCAATTTGTAACGTAGCCACCTCGTCAATGGTGCGCGAAACCCATCACAGCCTGTTAACCCTAGCCGGACCAGAAATTGGCGTAGCATCAACCAAAGCCTTTACCACGCAACTGGCTGCGCTGATGCTGCTGATTCTGAAGATCGGTCAGGTCAAACAAAGCATTGCTGAAAAAACGGTCACCGAGATTATCGCGGAATTGTGGCACACGCCAAAAGTGATTCTGGATACTCTGCAGCATAACCCGGCGATTCTGCACTTATCCGAGCTGTTTGTGGAAAAGAACCACTGCCTGTTCCTCGGCCGTGGCACCCAGTTCCCGATTGCGCTTGAAGGTGCCCTGAAGCTGAAGGAAATTTCCTATATTCATGCCGAAGGTTATGCCGCCGGTGAACTGAAACATGGTCCGCTAGCTCTGGTCGACAATGAAATGCCGGTGGTGATTCTGGCACCAAAAGATGACATGCTGGATAAACTGAAATCCAACATGGAAGAAGTACAGGCCCGTGGTGGCGAGCTGTTTGTCTTTGCTGATGAGCACAGCGGCATTAAAACCAAAGAGCGTCAGCATGTGGTACATATTCCATCAATCAGTGCGGTGCTGGCGCCAATTGTCTACAGCATTCCGGTCCAGCTGCTGTCCTATCATGTTGCGGTACTGCGCGGTACCGATGTGGATCAGCCACGTAACCTGGCCAAATCGGTGACGGTAGAATAAGCAAAACAGAAAAAGGCTGGTTCACCGGCCTTTTTTCTTCTGCATGGAGAACAAATAATGACCCAACTGACTTGCTTTAAAGCCTATGATATTCGCGGCAAACTCGGTACAGAACTTAACGAAGAGATTGCCTATAAAATTGGTCGCGCCTATGGACAGATTTACCAGCCAAAAACTGTGGCGATTGGCTGTGATATCCGTTTAAGCAGTGAAGACTTAAAACAGGCCACCATCCAAGGCCTGAATGATGCAGGTGTAAATGTCCTTGATCTGGGCATGACCGGTACTGAAGAAGTCTATTTTGCCGCCTTCCATCTGGATGTCCAGGGCGGGATTGAAGTCACTGCCAGTCACAACCCGATGGACTATAACGGCATGAAACTGGTACGCGAAAATGCCCGTCCAATCAGTGCTGATACTGGCTTAAAAGAAATTCAGGCCTTAGCAGAAGCCGGTACATTTACCGAAGTCGCAGTTAAAGGAACCACCCAGTCCTACAATATTTTGCCGGCGTTTGTAGATCATCTGATGACCTATATTGATCCAGCCAAGATTCGCCCAATGAAGCTGGTGGTGAATGCCGGCAATGGTGCTGCAGGTCATGTGATTGATGCGATTGAAGACAAATTCAAGGCCCTGAATGTTCCGGTGGAGTTTGTCAAAATTCACCATGAAGCCGATGGCACTTTCCCGAACGGGATTCCGAACCCAATTCTGGTAGAAAACCGCGATAGCACCCGCGAGGCGGTACTGGCGCATGGCGCAGATCTGGGCATTGCCTGGGATGGCGACTTTGACCGCTGCTTCCTGTTTGATGAAAAAGGCCAGTTTATTGAAGGTTATTACATTGTGGGGCTGCTAGCCCAAGCCTTCCTACTGAAGCAGTCCGGTGAAAAAATTGTGCATGATCCGCGTCTGGTCTGGAACACCTTTGATGTGGTGGAACAGTATCAGGGTGAAGCAATCCAGTCCAAATCAGGGCATGCCTTTATTAAAGATGTGATGCGTGAGCATAATGCGGTTTATGGCGGAGAAATGAGTGCTCACCACTATTTCCGTGACTTTGCCTATTGTGATAGCGGCATGATTCCATGGCTACTGGCAATTGCGGTGCTGTCTGAAACCGGTCAATCTTTATCGAGTCTGGTGGAAGAGATGATTGCCAAGTTCCCGTGCTCAGGCGAAATCAACTTTAAAGTAGCAGATACTCAAGCCACCATTCAAAAGATCTTTGAGCACTATGCCGATCAGAATCCGGCCATTGACCAGACTGATGGCGTCAGTCTGGATTTTGGCGCCTGGCGTTTTAATGTGCGGGCCTCCAATACCGAACCTTTGCTGCGTTTGAATATTGAAAGCCGCCGTGACCAGCAACCCAAACCAATGCAAGACTATGTCGATGAATTGACCCGCTTAATTCAGGCTTAGAACAAAAAATGGAGCATAAATGCTCCATTTTTTTATTGTACGAGGATCTGAACCTACTTAACGATAGCCATTTGGATTCTGTTTTTGCCAGTTCCAGCTATCTGCCAGCATATCTTCCAGACCATACTGCGGTTGCCAGCCTAACTCGGCAATAGCACGCCCATTGTCTGCAAAAGAGGTTGCCACATCGCCCGCCCGGCGCGGTGCCAGTTCAAATGGAATCTCTACCCCATTGACCTGTTCAAAGGTATTTTTCACCTGTAACACGGAAATCCCGTTTCCGGTTCCAATATTCCAGGCACGACAGCCCTGGGCATTTAAACGGTTATTCAGTGCGCATAAGTGTGCATTGGCCAGGTCCACCACATGGATATAATCGCGGACGCCTGTGCCATCGACGGTATCGTAATCGCTACCAAAGATTGAAAGTTTTTCACGACGACCGACAGCCACCTGGGTCACATACGGCATCAGGTTATTTGGAATGCCTTGCGGGTCTTCACCAATCTGGCCACTTTTATGCGCACCAACCGGATTAAAATAACGTAATAAGGCAATTGACCAGCGCTCATCAGCAACTGCCAGTTTTTCCAATAACTGTTCAATAATCAGTTTGGTATAGCCATAATTGTTGCTTGGCATCCCCGTTGGCATTTCTTCATTTAAAGGAGAGGTATTAGCTTCATCATACACCGTTGCAGAGGAACTAAAGACCAGTTTAAACACCCCTGCGCGTTGCATCGCCTGGGCCAGACTGATAGAACCCGCAATATTATGCTCAAAATAAGCCAGTGGAATTTGCTGACTTTCCCCCACCGCTTTAAGACCGGCAAAATGAATCACCGCATCAATCTTGTGCTGCTGGAACAGCTGATCCAGACCGGCACCATCCCGAATATCCCCTTCAATAAAATGAAGACTTTTCTGGGTCAGCTCTTGTACCCGTTGTAATGATTCTGCCGAACTGTTCGACAGGTTATCCAGCACCACCACCTGATGCCCGGCATTGAGCAGCTCCAGACAGGTATGCGAACCAATATAACCGGCGCCACCGGTGACCAGAATATTAGCCATCTGATTTTCCTAATAAAATGTGTAATAAACCCTGTGTCGAAGCATCCAGTGCCGATACATCCTGCTGCTGGCCATTTAAAATTGGCAACAGCTGATTGGCAATTTCCTTGCCCTTTTCTACGCCCCACTGATCAAAGGGGTTAATATTCCAGATTACCGACTGGACAAACACCTTATGCTCATACAAGGCAATCAGCATCCCCAAGCTATACGGATTCAGTTCCTGAATCAAGAAGGTTGAACTCGGCTGATTACCGGCATATTGCTTATACGGTGGCAGACTGGCCAGCTCGGCCTGATCTAGCGCCTGATTACCAAAAGCCAGTAAGCGCGATTGTGCCAGACAGTTAGACAGCGCCAGATGATGTTGCTCGACCAGCGCCTCTGCACTTTCTGCATAGGTAAACTGGTTAGCATTGTAGCGCTTCACCGGCGCAATAAAATCACAGCTGACCGCCTGTGTCCCTTGATGCAGCAGCTGATAAAACGCATGCTGGGCATTCGGTCCTACTTCTCCCCAGACAATTGGACAGGTATCCAGTTCCACCGCTTCGCCACTGCGCTGAATCGATTTACCATTCGATTCCATTTCCAGCTGCTGCAGATAAGAGGCAAAATATTTTAAGCGGCCATCATAGGGCAAAACTGCATGGGTCTGAATATCCAGAAAATTATTATTCCAGATCCCGAGTAGGCCCATCAACACCGGAATATTCTGTGCAAAGGGTGCGGTCTGGAAATGCTGATCCACCGCATAGGCCCCGGCCAGAAAGGCTTTAAAACCTTCCACGCCAATAATTAGCGCAATCGGCAAGCCGATACAGGACCAGAGGGAATAACGGCCTCCGACCCAATCCCACAGCAGGAACTGGTTTTCTGGTGCAATGCCCCATGCGGTCATTTTATCAGGCTTGGTCGATACCCCAACAAAATGATGCTGTAATACACGTGCCTGTTTGCCCAAGGCTTTTTCCAGCCATAAACGGACGGTTTGTGCATTGGACAAGGTATCAATGGTGCCAAAAGATTTAGAGGAAATAATAAATAGCGTGGTTTCCGGACGCAGCTTATGCAGTAAATCTGAGAGCTGGCTGCCATCCATGGTCGAAACAAAATGTACGCTCAGCGGCTTGGCACTTGGATGTTTAAAATCGGACAGTGCCTGAGTGGCCATCAAAGGTCCCAAGTCTGAACCGCCGACGCCAATATTGACCACATCCTGAATTACTTCACCGGTCGCACCGCGGCATTGTCCGGCATGAATTTTTTCTACCAGCTGATACATTCGCTGTAGCTGGGTCTGCACCTGCTGCGCCAGTTCCGGATGAGTACTGTCCTGTTCCGGCAAACGCAGCGCCCAATGCATGGCTGCACGCTGTTCGGTATAGTTAATCGGGTCAGTGGAAAACAGGGTGTTGATCCAGCCCGATAAGTCATGTGCCTCAGCAAAACGAATCAGCTGCGCCAGTACTTCGGCATCGATCCGCTGTTTGCTATAATCAAAAACCAGCGATTTTAAGCCTACAGAAAAGTGCTCAAAACGCTGCGCATCCTGTGCAAATAAATCGGTTAAATGACGCTGTTCAAACTGATTTTTTAAGCTTTGTAACTGTAATAACAGTGAATCACGCGTATGTACCGCTGCTGAACTGCTCATTAGCGTCCTACTCCCATATAGGCAAAGCCCTGCGCTTTGACAAATTGCGGATCATAGATATTACGTCCATCTAAAATTAGTGGATGATGCATACTGTTGAGCAGGGTTTTATAGTCCGGACTCCAGTAATGTTTCCAGGCGGTTAACAGACACAGCGCATGGCTGTCTTTGACGGCTTCATACTGGTCCTGACACAAGATCAGATCATCGCGTTCGCCATACAATGCCTGAATTTCCGGCAAGGCTTGCGGATCGTGTAATTTAACCGTGAGTCCTTGCGCCCAGAGTGCCTTGAGCATGGCGTGAATCGGTGAATGGTGCACGCGTGAAGTATTTTCCTTAAAGGCCGCGCCCCAGATGGCAATGGTTTTGCCTTTTAAATTGCCCTGATAATAGTTCCACAGTTTGCGAAATAGCAGTTCTTTTTGCTGCTCGTTAATTTCCCAGACCTGGGCCAAAAGCTGGCTTTTGACACCGGTGGTTGACACGGTATTGGCTAGGGTTAAAACATCATGCGAGAAATTTTCCCCACCAAAACCGGCACCGGGATACATATAGGACGCGCCAATCCGGCTATCAGCAGCCATGCCCTGGCGCACATGTTCAATATCAATACCCAGTTTTTCGGCCACCACAGCCAAGTCATTGATGTAACTGATTCGGGTCGCCAGCATGCCGGAAATGCTCAGCTTGGTAAATTCCGCATCCAGCACCGGCATAAACAGATATTGCTGCTTGCGTGGAAATAGTGGACGTAAAAACTCTTGTACTTTGCTTTGCACCTGTGGATTCATACAGCCCACAGTCAGTTGTTCCGCCTGGGTGATACTGGCCAGCGCATTCCCTTCCTGACTCATATCCGGCAAATACACCCAGTCATCTTCAGGTAGTAGCTGTTTCAGACGTGCCGTCCCCTGCAGACCGAGGGTCGAGGCATTGATCATCAGTTTCGGATGAATGATCGGGCGCTGCTGGAGCTGCTGCAACAGTTCAATCAGTAGTGGCTCTTCAGTCGGGTTCAGGCTAAACAGATAAATATCAATCTCTAGCCCCAGCTCTTTCAGGCTACAGTAATGCAGGAAGCCTTGGGCATGTTGCTGCTGCAGCAGGCGATTAACTGCCTCATCCTGAAAATCAGGTGCTTCCGGGCTATCTTGCCCGAAAATGTCACACCAATAGACCTTGTGCCCACATTCTGCCAATAGCGCCGCCATCACCCCGGCATAAAGCGTTTGACCAAAAACTGCAACCTTCATGCTGACCTCTGCCCTGTATTAGTCTTTAAGTTCTTGAATCAACTGTTTAAATGCTACACCTAAACTTGGATGGTCCACTCCGTAATGCAAGACGGCCTTTAAATAGCCCAGTTTGCTGCCGCAATCAAAGGTCTGGCCTTTCATGCGGTAGGCTTCGACGGTTTCCAGCTGCTGTAATGCGGCAATGGCATCGGTCAGCTGGATTTCATTCCCAGCCCCTTTTGGCGTGGTGGCCAATAGCTGCATAATTTTGGCCGGCAATACATAACGCCCGATCACGGAAAGATTAGACGGTGCCGTACCGACCGCTGGTTTCTCGACAATCCCCTGCATTTCCGCACTCTGGCCTTCTGCAGGAGCAGCGGCAACATCCACAATGCCATACTGATCGACCAGATGCTCCGGCACAGCTTCGACCATAATCTGCGCCGCTTGTGTGGCATTAAAACGTTCAATCATCAAGGCCAGATCATTTTTTTCTGCCTGATCTTTGACCAGCACATCTGGCAATAACACGGCAAAAGCCTCATCGCCGACAATATCTTTGGCACACAGCACCGCATGACCCAGGCCCAGCGGCTGTGGCTGACGCACACTGACCACGCTGACCTGCGGCGGTAAAATTTCGGTAATTTCTTTTAGCAAATCCCACTTTTGCTTCTGCTCTAATGTGGTTTCCAGTTCAAAGTTACGATCGAAGTAGTTTTCAATTGACGCTTTGGAAGAATGTGTGACCAGAATAATCTGTTCAATACCGGCAGCAACCGCTTCACGCACCACATATTCAATCGCTGGACGATCGACCACCGTCACCATTTCTTTGGGAATAGATTTACTGGCTGGTAAAAAACGGGTACCCAAACCTGCAACAGGTAAAATCGCCTTCTTAATCATATACTTTAACCTGATCTCAATATTTTAATTTACTTTAACTTCTTTACCACGTTGATAGCCATCAACATAGTGCTCCAGCTGGCTTAATGCCCAATCAATATCCGATTGCACCGCGGTTAAATCATTGAAGCGTTCAAAGACCTGCAATAACTCATCCAGAGGATACATTTTTTCATAAGAACGTAAAATCCGGCTGTGTTGTGTCATTTCGGTATTATCAGCATCAATCAGTAATTCTTCGTAAAGTTTTTCACCGGGACGTAAACCGGAGTACTGGATTTCAATATCACCATCCTGACTGTCGGCTTCACGGACTTTCAGGCCACTGAGCGCAATCATCTGACGGGCCAGGTCCTGAATCCGTACCGGCTCGCCCATATCCAGCAGGAACACATCACCACCATGACCCAAGGCACCAGCCTGAATCACCAGCTGTGAGGCTTCAGGAATGGTCATAAAGAAACGGGTCACATCCGGATGGGTCACGGTAATCGGGCCGCCCTTGGCAATCTGCTGTTTAAATAGTGGCACCACAGAACCCGATGAACCAAGCACGTTACCAAAACGTACAATACTGATCTGGGTCTGGTCCTGCGCTTCCGCCATGGCCTGACAGTACAGCTCAGCCATACGTTTTGATGCCCCCATGACATTGGTCGGACGCACGGCTTTATCGGTTGAAATCAGTACAAAGGTTTCGACGCCATTTTTAACGGCTGCATTTAAACTAAAAGCGGTACCAATTGCATTATTTTTCAGGCCAGCAATCGGGTTACATTCTACCAACGGTACATGTTTATACGCTGCCGCATGATAGACGGTTTGCACTGCGTATTGTTCAATAATCCGTTCCAGTTTGGCCTGATCCAAGACCGTACCCAGAATCGGAATAATTTCGACATTGGATGCCAGACGCAGTTCTTTATCAATACTGTACAGGGCAAATTCGGTCAGCTCATAGATGACCAGTTTCTGCGGCTGGTTTTTAATAATCTGGCGGCATAATTCGGAACCAATTGAACCACCGGCACCTGTGACCATTACCACTTTGTCTTTGATATTTTTTTCCAGCAGTTCTGCCACAGGCGGCACCGGATCACGACCCAGCAAGTCAATAATATCAACTTCCTGAATATCGGAGACACGGATTTCACCATCCACCAGTTTGGTCAGCCCCGGAATTTCGGTAATTTTTAAATGGGCAGGTTCCAGAAATTTGACGATTTCACTTTTGCGGCTACGTCCCACAGAGGGCAAGGCGATTAAAATTTCATCAATCCGCAATTTGGCAAAACATTTAAGTGCTGTTTCCGGCAGATAGACATCAATCCCGCCAATATTCTGTCCACTTAAAGATGGATTATCATCAATAAATAAAATGGGTAAATGTTCATTAGAGCGGTTTAAGGTCGCAGCGACCTGTTGACCGGCATTGCCTGCCCCATAAATTGCGATGCGTTTTTTTGGGATACCCGCCTGTACATAAGAACGGACAATAAAACGGATGATCCCACGGCTAAACCACACCCAGGCGAACATCATAAAGCCGAACATCAATGGAATTGAGGTTGGAATAAAAGCATCTGTTAAATAGGCCAAGGCATAGAGTCCCGCCACCGCCAGAAAGGTCGCCAGGCCCAACTTGACCATAAACACTTCATTGTAGGTACGTACAATAAAGCGGTACACCCCAAACACAAACAGCAGGATAACCGCAATTGCACTGACCCACAGTGAACCAAACGGAATATTCGGCACCACCTCTGCACCAAGGTCAAACTGACGAATGGCATAACACAGCCAGATTAGGACTGGAAATACACAGAAATCCAGAATGACCAGGAAAGCCAGTTTGGCAGCACGGGGGGATTCGACAAGAGGTAGGATGACGGATTTCACTTGATGTGTCTTCTCAATAAGAATAGTACAGCTCAGTTCAATTGTTAATATTGGAATGATTAAACTGCAATTAAACTCAGTTTTTAAAATGCATCAGTTGATGCATTTTTTATATGACATTATTGTAGCGCATATTGAATTAGATACGCTGAATCACCTGGGCAATCGCCTGTTCGGTTGTGCGAATATTATCTTCCGATAAGGTTGGATGCACCAGGAACATCAGACTGCTTTCACCCAGTTGCTGGGCATTGGCTAGACGCTGGGCGGGTCGCCATGGCGTACCATCAAATGCATGTTCTAAATACACTTCTGAACAGGAACCACTAAAGCAAGGCACGCCCAGTGCATTGATGTCTGCCATAATCCGGTCACGTGACCAGCCTTCTGGCAACTGCGCTGTATTGACTTGTACATAGCACTTATAGTTGGCATGGACATAATCACTGTTCGGATAATGCACGCTAAAATACGGACTGTCCTGAAATACCTTTAAAATACGTTGGGCATACTCGGTGCGTTTTTGTGTCCATTCTGGCATCCGCTGCAACTGCAGTCGACCAATCACGGCTTGCATTTCCATCATGCGCCAGTTGGTGCCAAAAGAGTCGTGTAACCAGCGAAACCCGGGTGGATGCTGTTTGTGATAAATGCTGTCGTAATTTTTACCATGGTCTTTATACGACCACATTTTTTTCCAGAGCTGTTCATCATTGGTGGTGACCATACCACCTTCGCCACCTGTGGTCATAATTTTGTCCTGACAGAATGACCAGGCACCAATATGTCCAATTGATCCGGCAGGCTTGCCTTTGTACATGGCACCATGTGCCTGTGCACAGTCTTCAATAACATACAGGCCTTTGTCCTGCGCCAGTTGCATAATCGGGTCCATATCACACATCCAGCCCGCCAAATGCACGCAAATAATCGCTTTGGTATTTGGAGTTAGTGCTGCTTCTATGGTACGGGCAGAAATATTTTGTGAGTCGAGTTCTACATCGGCAAACACCGGATTGGCCCCAGCAGTCACAATCGAGCTGGCAGATGCTAAGAATGTACGTGAAGTAACAATCACATCATCCCCAGTGCCTATGCCTAATGCCTTAAGCGCAACATCTAGCGCCACTGTACCATTGGCCAGTGCCACGGCATATTGAGTTCCTGCAAAGCGGGCAAATTCTTTTTCAAATTCGCGACACTCCTGCCCGGTCCAGTAATTCACTTTGTTCGAGAGCAATACTTGAGATACGGCATCTGCTTCCTGTTGAGTAAAGCTTGGCCATGGTTCAAAGGCAGTATTTAGCATGGTTTATCCTGGAATAATCTGATTCTTTAAATATTAAAAAACTACTTCTTTTCAAGTATACGCGCTGGGTTGCCAATAACGGTTACACCGGGTGGTACGCTTTTTGTGACAACAGCTCCCATACCCACCACAGCTCCTTTACCAATAACTAGCGGTTGGTCTGGGGTACCCTGCTTAATGACAGCACCACTTCCAATATAGGCATGGTCTTCAATATGAATATTACCATTACACTTTACACCAGGGGCAAAAGTGACATAATCACCAATCACACAGTCATGCTCGACATAGCTATATAAGTTGGCATGAAAGCATTTACCAATTTTTATATTTGAGGTAATGCTCACAAAAGGACTGAGTGCTGCACCTGTGGCAATTTCAACCTCATCCATCAGCACTACATTATCTGCCTGAACACTCCAGAGCTCAATTGCATCTTGTTCAAGTTGTATTGAAATTTTTTCACGTACTTGACTATTGGCAATCGCAATTAATACATGTTTTTGAGTCGCAGGGTGTGCTTTAAATGCCGCATAATTCATGGCTCGATGCGAATTGATTATGGTTTCTACAACTAAGCTATCATCTATAAATACGATTTCAGCAGGATTTCCCAAACGCTTTAATTGGGCTCTTGCCACTGGCATCAAGCTACGCCCACAGCCTGAAGCGCCATATACTGCATATAGTTCAGTCATGCTGTTGATCCGATTTTGTACCCGTAAATTTAGTCATGGTCGCTCCGCCTGCTTCGTTAATATCATCTTTGGCGAGCACTTTTTTCACCGTTTTCAGCATAATTTTAAAATCTAACCAGATCGATTGATTTTCTACATACCACGTATCGAGTTTAAATTTTTCTTCCCAGCTTATGGCATTACGTCCATTCACTTGTGCATGACCAGTCATACCCGGACGGACCAGATGACGCTTGGCTTGTTCTTCGTTATAAAGGGGTAAATATTCCATCAGCAATGGACGCGGCCCGACAATGCTCATATCGCCTTTAATCACATTCCATAGTTCAGGCATTTCATCAAGACTCGTTGAACGTAACATTTTACCAAATGGTGTTAGACGTTCACTGTCTGGTAGGGGGTTGCCTTGAGCATCTACCGCGTCTTTCATACTGCGAAATTTAATCATTTCAAACGGTTTTCCGTGTAAACCCGGGCGTACCTGACGAAATAAAACAGGCGAACCTAGATTTTTTTTCACTTTATGTGCCACATAAAAATAAAGTGGTGAAAGCAGGATCAGGGCGATGGAAGCGATGATAATATCGAGAAGGCGTTTTAGCATTTATATTAAACCCATTTCTTGCATCATATGCCGGTTAACTTGATGCACATCATATTTATTTAAAGCAATTTCTCTGGAGCGTTGCCCCATTTGCTCAATAAGTGCAGGATTGTTTATAAACTCTTGCATGGCATTCATCAGACTATTTACAGATTTTACTTCAACTAAAAAGCCATTTTCGCCCTGAATTACAGTTTCACGACAACCCGGAGCATCTGTAGTAATAATTGCCCGTCCCATGGCCATGGCTTCTAAAACTGTACGGGGTGTACCTTCACGATATGACGGCAAAACATAAACCGAACTCTCTGCAATTGCAGGGCGAACATCAGTTAGTTTCCCCCAGTACTTTAATATATTACTGGCCACCCATTGATCCAATTCTTGCTGACGAATGGCTGAAGGATTTTCATCAATCCAGCCCACCAAATGGAACTCAACTTCTGGATACTGCAGTTTAATTAGCTTCGCTGCTTCCGCATACTCTCTTACGCCTTTGTCACCCAATAACCGAGCAATGAGTAAAAA
Source organism: Acinetobacter sp. AND/436 (assembly GCF_049546925.1). Lineage (NCBI taxonomy): Bacteria > Pseudomonadati > Pseudomonadota > Gammaproteobacteria > Moraxellales > Moraxellaceae > Acinetobacter > Acinetobacter sp. AND/436. The sequence continues at coordinate 47,576 of NZ_JBMXBO010000008.1, read as the reverse complement.
TGAAAGTTTAGGATTATTTTGTGCATTCACAGGAAAAGGCAATACATTAAAGTCCGTAACATTCACCCCTGAGCCGTTAACCACCACTGTAGGCAAATTAGGTTGCAAAAGTTTTAAATCTTGAAAAAGCTTTAAATCATCTGGATTTTGAAAAAAGACTTTATGACTATGTGAAAGTGCTTGCTGATATAAACCATGTACTATTTTTTGAAAAAAACTACGCTTACTGCCGTATTCTACACTTTGAAAGGCGTAGCCTAAACCTGTAATCAGTGCAAAACGATGTGGTACTTTGGCTAACCACGCGGCTAATGTGCCATAAATCACAGGTTTAATGGTATAAGACAATACATAGTCTGGTTTTATTTTTTTCATTAAATTATACATTGCCCGTAATGTTTTTAAGTCTGCTACCGGGTTGGTACCTGTACGCTGCATGGAAACTTCATGTACGTAATAACCTAAACCTAGTAGTTTTTCATGCTCGGCAGGAAAAGAAGCCAAATCAGGGGCAATAATGTGGATTTCATAGCCTTGCTGATGGATGGCTTCGAGTAACTTTCCACGGAAATTTAATACTGAAGGTAAAAAACTAGATATTATTAAGAATTTCATTTTTTAGTACTATTCGTATGCTGAGATTGTTTGTAACGATAGAAAGCATAAACTAATAAATAAATTAAAATTGGCATAAACATCCATTTTTGACGAGTAGCAATACCTAAATTTGCTGTAGTAATTGCTAACATACTACATGTCAAAAATGCATAAATTAATAACCAGGTATTTTTACCCTCTACAAAATAATTTAGTCTAAACTTATTTTTAAACAAGACATATAAAAATAATATTAACAGTATAGTATTTTCAATACTGGTAAATAAAGCTAATGCACTATGAGCATCAAAAGGTAAAGGTCTAAATACATAAGTAAATATTTGTACAGGATAACTCATGGATTGTAAATCTATAGAAGAACCTCCTCCTTGGTTAGAATTTTGACGATCATCTACATAACCACTAATACTGTCAATTGATGCTTCATCTAACCCTACATATTGCTGTACAAAACCAGAGGAAACAACAACTGCCGCTATAATAATAGGCAAGGTAGTCAATTTAACTAATAAATGTACTTGAGATCGAAGAATAAAATAAATTACAAAGGATACAATCATCATTAATGCTATATGTGGTCGTACCATAAACATAAAGAAAAATGATATTGGAAAGAGAACATATAGATTTTTATTAGAAGTTATAGCATATAAAAATAAACATACTGAAAAAAATGATATTGCATCTTTACCTAACCCAGCACTCCAAAAACTCATAGAAGGTATAAATAATAAGAAAAACCAATACCAAGGAAGTTTTTCAAGATATTTTTTTAAAGAATGATATAAAAACACAAGCCCTAATAATCCTAAAGTATTATATACTAAGGTAACATTTAGATAACTTGCATCTAACCCCTTAGAAAATATAGAAGAAAAATAATAAATAAAAGGAGAGCCAGGATAAAAGTTAATATTATCAGCTAAGGACATTCTATAATAGTTTATCGCATCCGCCGCATTATACAATGTAAAATAAAAATAAAAAATTGAAAAAGCAGTATGCCAAAAAAACAAAATGCTAATAACTTTAATATCTGCTTTGCTTTTACTACCAAAAATAAAAACAATAATAAAACTAATTATTAAAAATAGTAAAGTTAAGTTATTTTGATAAAAATCAAACTCCAACATAATTATTGGCCTATTAAGTTCTTAACGATTCTAAATTTTCCACTTTTTTCTTTCTCTATACTTTCAACATATCTTATATTCAACTGAATATCATTACCAACTCTTTCTCTTAAAGCAGAAATAAAATTTGATTCCTGTTTATTATCAAATTCATTATTTACTACAATTTTTACTTCTACATGATCCACCTTATCTTGAATAAGTTGAAAACATACAATCCCTTTAGTATCTTTAGTAGAATTACTAATATTACCTAAATTTACCTTACCATGGGTAGGAGAAAGAATATAATCATTTGTACGCCCCTCTATACGTTCAACTAATGGAAAAATAGAACCACACACACATTTTTTTGTAGAATCTGCTAAAGTAATTGAGTCACCGATCCGATAACGTATTAGTGGTGTGCCATGTGTTGTGAAAGAAGTTACTAACATTTGCCCGGCTTGAGCAGGTTTTAAATTATCATCCACAACTTCAAAAATTCCTGTTAAAGGATGAATATGCAAATGTCCAGCACTGCATTCTAGTATAAAGGGTGCACCTTCTGAAGAAGCATATTGATCTACCAATTTACAGCCTAGGACTTCAGAAATCACGTGACGGTGTTCTGATAATACTGTTTCTGCTGTTGGGAAAAAAACTTTTGCCTTGCCCGTATATTTTAAACCTTTGGCCTTGGCAATTTGACAAATTTCAAACACACTAGAGGGAAAGCCGACTAAAAATTCAGGTTGAAACTCATTTAAAGACTTCCAATACACATCAAAGTTTTTTTCATTGATTAGAAAAGTAGAATAGAACCTAATTTTATTTATAAAATCATAATGTGAACAAATTCCTTTTTTTATATCTTTTTGAGTAATTAAGTTTTTACCAGAAAACCATGCTGTTTTTTTGCCTAGCGCATAACCATGCTGTGCACGAAAATGATCTAAAATAGCAAAACGTTCTTGCATATCTTTTTTTGTATAAATTACTTTCATAGAGGCACCTGTTGTGCCTCCTGTTAAACTTACAATCCCTTCAGACTCAGCTATTGTTTTTATTTTATTTAAATTATTAATAATATCTTCTTTTTCAAGCACTTTAGCTTTATCTAAATTGTCTAATTTTTCTTCTTTATACCATTCTGAATTATTTATAACATAAGTCAAAAAGTTACTTTTCTTGATATTGACTTCCTGCTCTAGTTCATCTTTTGAGAAACGATCTACTTTTTTATAATATTCTCTAAAATCAGAATAGCTCCCCCCATGTCGTATTTTATACTGATATACATTAAATAACGTAACAGCTAGATTTTGAATAAAATGAGGACTAAAACGAACTAAACTTTCTTTGAGTGACATTTTTAAGCTCAATATTGATATAAATTAAATAATGTTAATAAATGATGTGTCTTTATTTAAGCATTTTGCTATATAAATGCAAGTGTAGTTGTGCAGCTTTCGAGATTGAATACTGAGCTGAGTTGTGAAGAGCATTTCTAGAATACTGTTCTATAAGATTAGGTTGATTAACTAAGCTAGTGATAGCCTCGGCCAAATCCTGGGGGTTTTGGGGAGCAACAACAATACCATTTCCACTATTCACAATAACTTCTGCACATCCACCAACATCAGTCACAATACAAGGTAAACCAGATACAGTAGCTTCTGTTAATGCTATAGGCAATCCTTCCCAAGCAGAACTCATAAGAAATATATCTGCTTTATACAAGAACTCAGGGATATTTGTTTGAACACCAACAAACGCCACCACTTCATTTAAATTATTCTTGTTTATATATTCTAACAATTGACTCTTATAGTTAATTTCACCTTCTCCAGCTATTTTCACTCTTAGATTAGCTCTTAATTTTTCATCCAAAACATTAAGAGCTCTCAACATATTCATATAGTCTTTTTGTACGGTGAGACGGCCAACCATGACAATATTAATAACATCATTCGGTACTCTTGCCCGCTTATAACCAATAAATTTTTCTTCTGAAACAGCATTTGGGATTGTATTGATATTACGCATTGTATAGCTTTCTAAAGCTTTAGCACATTTGTTGGAAATGCCAACATACTCATCTACAAGTCGATTGAAAACTTGATATAAAAATTTTCCCCATCGTGGTTCCATAGAGTGATGAGTATAAACAACAGGAACTGAGCTTAAAGTGGTAAATAGTATCCCAAAAGCTAAATGAGTATGACAAATATCAATATTATGATCAGAAATATACTTTTTGATACGAAGCATACCTAACCATGGTTTTTTACGAGTTTCGTTACCAATGATATAAATATGAATTCCTGAGAATTTTAAATCATTCAGAAAATTTTCTTCATATATGCTATCTCTACCAATATCAGATGCATTACTTAAAAAAGCTATATGTAAATTATGACCCTGACCAGCTAAGTATTTAGCTAAATCTTTAACATAAACTTCAGCACCACCAGATGCAGGAGAAGATATAATATGAAGAATATTCATGTTTTACTCAAAATAATTAAAAAAATCAAATACGTAAATATTAAATGCTACCCAACAGCTCGACCCATTGTGCAATTACAGATTATGAATAATTTAGTTTAACCTTCTCTTAATTTTAATAAATTTTATCTTTCTCATCATTTGTCACCGATTTTTAAATAGAAAAGGCAATAATATAAATTATACCTATAGTTAAACTACTTTAAAATATTGATCCAAGCATCTATTACATTATCAATAGTAAATTTTTGAGCTACTTTTTTACTCGCAATCACCATATCATTGTAATTTTCAGTAGGCATACTCATTAATTTTATAAGTGATTCTGAAAGCTTTTGGTAATCAGTTGGTGGAACTAACAGCCCATTAATCCCCTGCATAACAATATCGTTAGGACCTGTATCACAATCAAAAGCAACAATAGGTAAGCCAAATGCTTGAGCTTCCAGCAAAACCATTGGAAAACCCTCATAATAAGAGCTCAAGCAGTAGATGCTTGCTTGTTCATAATACTGAGTTACATTTTTTGTATTACCAACCAATTTAACATTATTATGTAAGTTATTTTCGTTAATGAATTCAGTTAAATTTGAACGCTCCCTTCCTTCTCCCACTATAATTAACTGCCAATCAGGGAGGTTTTTAACAACTTGATTCCACGCACTCAATAGAAGATTATAACCTTTAACAGGAAGTAATCTGCCAACAGCTAAAACAACTTTATTTGATTTTGAAGGATAACTATATACAGCTTCATAAGGCTGTGGGTTTGGAATAGTTACTATTTGTGCCTTAACTTTTTTAATACCTTGATACCAAAACTCTTTATCTTTTTTTGTTAAAGTAATAACAAAATCACAATATTTTGCTGCTAATATACGGCTCCAATCTCTTTGTTTTGCTCCATTATTATTCTTAAAGTTAAAGTGCTCCCAACAAATATGCTTTATATCTAAATAAGCAAGAGCTGGGATCGTAAAAAGACAGTTACCACTATCAACAACGATTAAATGCGTTATTCTTTTTTCTTTAACAAAGTTTCTAATTTTATAAATAGCACCTAAGTAATTTTTCTTAAAAGAAAGTTTCCTTTCATATAAAGAAAAATTTTTCACTTTTGAATCAAGCGAAAAAAAAGGATCTTTACCATCTACTAAATTTAATATACTAACATCATAACCAATATTTACCAATTTATTAGCTATTAATGTAGGTACCCTCTCCGTTCCTCCTGATTCATTTAAATTACCAACAAGAAAACAAACTTTTTTCATTTCAGCTTCCCTCCAATACTTAAAATAAAAACAAATACCAAACCAAACCTATAATATAGTTGATGCCCTCTTTTCATCAAGTATCTTTTATCAATATTTTTCATATAATTTTTTATCTTATTTTGTTCTAAAAATGCATTATACCATCCAAAATTTTTCAAAATAAAACTAATATAAATCTGACTCAAAGCAACAAAAGAAGATGAATATATTTTATTTGATTTGACTCTAGCTCCATATTCTTCTAAAATTTTTTCAAAACTAAGTTTTATCTTATCAATATTCTTAGAGCTCGAATCCAATAAACTACCAGTTTCATTTATCCTATAAAAATATAAAATTTCATTAATAAAGTAAATATTTTTAGAATTTAAAAAAATTTCCGGTATAATATGAGCATCCTCAAAATAAACCCCTTCAGGAAAAAAATAATTCTTAAAATTTTCAGCCTTATAAATATTTAACCATGGAAACCAACTACCCTCATTAAATATTTTTATTAAGAGATTATCATCTAACTCCTGAAACCCAGCTAAATTTAACCCAGTATTAAATATAGGTTTAACTTCAACCTTATTTTTAAATCTAGAAGATTTAAATCGGATAATATCTGGTTTACATAAATTAATAACCTTGAAAATATTTGAAAAATAATCCTTCGAAATCAAGTCATCTGAATCTAAAAAAGCAATATATTCACCTGTAGAAATATTTAAAGCATTATTACGAGCAACACTTTGACCTTGATTTTCTTGATTTAATATAATAAAGCAATCCTTTAAATTTTGGGGCAAACCTTTTAAACAATGCTCTATAATTTTCATAGAATTATCAGGAGTGCCATCATTAACAATGATAATTTCAATTCGATTATCCAATTGTATGATTACGCTATTAATGCATTCTTCAATATATTTTTCAACATTGTAAACAGGAATAATCAAACTTAATATTTTAGACATAAAAATTTCAAACTATCCGATTTATTTAAACTAATGCTTCTTTTAAAAAATTAATAGATTTACGCTTTAAATCTATTAATTTTTTATTCACTAACTCATAATCAATTTTATCATGTATTAAATCATCAGAAATTTCAGAACTGACGTTCACCATTCTATTCATTAAACCTAATTGCTTTAATAAAGATTCAAACCTAGAAGCACCTCTTTCTTTATTTACAATTGAAATAAATGGTTTGTTGAAAATAATTGAAAATACTGTACCGTGAAAAGAATCAGTCACAATAAAATCAGCTTCAGTAAAAGATTTTATCCAATTTTCTATAGGAGGATAAATATAGAGATCTAAGTCTTTAATAAAAAAACCTTCCTTAACAGTCTTTCCAGGTTGATTATAAAAAGTTTCCTTACCTAGTTTTTTAGAAATACTCTTAATTATTTTCTTTTTACTTTCATTTCTATCAAGAATATACACGAAAATTTTCCCGATATTCTTACTATCTATTTGCTGAGAATTTAATAATTTTAGATACTCTCTAGCTTCCAATAAAAGAGTTGGATCTAGAGTATGCTTAACCTTTATATTTAAATATTGCTGACATAAACTAACTGCAGAACTCTCTCTCACTGAAACGGCATTAAATTGATATAATAAACTCTTAATTTCTAAAGTCTTTTCTGTATCAAACTGCCACTCATCAATTCCAAATGAAGCTGAATATGCAATTTTTTTAATACCTTTTTTATCACTTAAAAAATCTAAAAAGAAACTTTCAATACGTGGAGAGTATGCTACACGCCAGACCTGATCACTCCCCACAATAACAGCATCAAAATCCTTACTATTAAAATATTTTTTTATCTCTTCTATAGAGTATAAAATAGGCGAGTAATTAATATTGCTGTCTATAAATCTTATATGTTCCGATTTTAATACTTCTAGCTCTTTTTCAAAAAATGGATAAACTTGTCTATTGGATAAAATTTTATGCTTAAGAACTGACAATAGCTTCTTTAAGTCGGATATTTTCTTCCATTGATAATTAAGAGTTTCTACCTCATACCCCATACTAATCAGAGTCTTTTGTAATGCAAATGCTTGTAATGTTCCACCAAAATTTACATGCAAGGGTTGTGTTAATATTGCAATTTTTTTAGTCATTTTAAGCATCCTTCTTACTTAAAAGAATTTTCTTCAACTTTATTAGGCGATGATTCCATAAAGTAAAGAATTTTAAATTCTCTAGATATGGTTTCATTTTTATTTTGAACTTAAGATGATTTCGTGTTTCCAACCAATAATCTAAACTTTTTTGTCGCGTTTTTAGCCTAGAATTTTGAACAAAATTGAAAAGAAGATTTTGATTAACCATATGCTTATTACGCTTCCTAGGAGTAAGTTTCCCTTCTTTATTCACTTTCATTACTCTAAAGGCTAAACCTTTATGGCGATGATTAAAACTTCCATTTTGAGATAATATTATTTTTTCTGTATTCATCACATCTAGAGCAAGTAAATTTTTATTCAGGCCATTTTTTATTAAATTTTCTGCTATTTTAGTTCTAGTAATAATAATACTATTACCTAAACCATTTTTATCATAAGGATCAATCCAAGCATCACCTAGTGAAATATCAGCCAACTCAGTTAAAACATCATCGCAGAAATCACATGCATTAGATTTAAATAGACCTGTCCCCCACATATCCCCAAGACTTTGCATATCTACCATATGAATTTTTTTATCTGATTTTTCTATGCATGAAAATTTATAATCTAATGCATAACTTTCTTTATTTTTGACACGATATTGAGCATAATTATATTCGTTTTTACAACCTGCTTCTTGTGCCAAATAGTCTGTATAATATTTACTTTTCAACCCACCGCAAATAATACCTACAATAAATGCTATTTTTTCTTTTAAAACTGGGTCATACATTTGTTTTAAACGTATTGCCTTAACAAAACAAGCCACACCAGAAACTGCTACTTTTCCATCTACTTTCGAAAGTTCTTGAAATAGCTTCTCTAGAGTTACAGGGGTATATCTTGTTTTTGATATCTGAGTAATTTCTTCAACATTAGAAAAAAACTGATAAGCATATTGACCATCAACTTCTTTAACGATAAACAAATGGTCTACTATCTTCCGCTCCAACAAAGCATTAAAAACATAAGTGGCTATCCCACCGGATGACGATGTTTCACGAAATTGCTTACTATAACCTGCATAAAGCCCATAATAATATCCAATTTTATCGTGATATTGAGTTTCTGGCTGTTTTAAAAATAATTCACCTAATTCATCTTCATCTTTTTGTTGAATTGCAAAAGGACAAACTTTAACCATCTTATCTTGAGTTGAACTTTTACCTAATAAAGGTACAAGAAATCCCTCATTATTCCAGATCATTTTTGCCTGATGAGTTTGATCCTCAGAAACACAAACTCCACAACCACTGCATAAGTGATTTTTAACAATCAAATCAATACTCATTTAAGAAAACCCTTTATTTTATTTTGTATAAACTGCCTTTCTATAGTTGAAAGCCCAAATAAAATGATGTTAGCCACTACAATTAATACTATAATAATTGATGATAAAAGAAATGAAATCATTTGATCTTCAAATTCAAAAAGCTCTTTCAAAAACCAAGAGAAAAATACTGAAAAAAATGAAACAAGAGCTATTTTAACCAAAACTGAATTGATATATACAATTATACTAAATTTAGCCAAACGCTTTAAAAAATATAATCTTAACCCTAAGCTTACAAAAGACATCAATAATGCAACCCAATAAATAACCCATGGTTTAGGTATAAATTGTAATGCTAAATAGGATAAAGGAAGATTCATAAAAACTGAAATACTTACTATAATTTGATATATTTTAATTTTTCCTGTTGCTTGTATCCCTGTCATTAATGTTCCTGAAAGACAATCTATTAGCATAATAACCAATGCTAACTGAACAAAGTATATCAAATACCTAGGAATTTCATGTAGCCATAACTCTAATAAATATTGAGTATTAAATAAGATTGGTAAAACTATTAGAAGACAAAAAAAGAAACTGAATTTTGATCCAATATTAATTAATAAGCTATTACGCTTATAATCTTCTTCTGCATAACTTTTATATATTTGTGGGTTAATCGCAGTAGTAATTGAATTTATTAAACCACCCACTACACCTATAACTGTATTTGTTATAGCATATGCAGAGTTAACTATGACTCCAAAAAAAATATTCAGTAAAATATTTAAGCCTTGTATTTTAGAAATAGCAGCAAAATTACCAGAAATATTCCATGAGGAATAAAAAAACATTTCCTTTAATAAAGGAATATTTGAAACTTTTAACTGTATTTTTTTATCAAACTTTTTATAACAATATAAAATATATATAACAAAGACCACCAAACTTGAACTTACATACAAAATTGTATACTTTTCCAATAACGACTCTTGCATAAAATATAAGCAAAAAACTATTCCTAATTTAGAAATAGCATCATACAAAGATAATCCTGCATAAAAAGACATCTTTTCTTTTGCTAGTATTAATGCATTAAAAGGTGCTTGAAATATCGAAATAAAAATAGAAATTACAGCAAAGTAGAATATAAAGTTTGCAGATTTCATATAGTTTAAATCAATAGATAAGACTCTATTCAACATTAAATCTCTTATACTGAGTAGAACAACAGAGACAGTTACTGCTATTAATAAGTGTAGAAATAAACTACTACTCCAAGCATCTTCAAATAGTTTGTTATTTTTTTTACCGATATAATATGATAAATACCTTTGAGTCGATGAAACCATTGCACCATTGATAAAAGCAAACAAAGCCGCAATACCAAAAACAAGATTGAATAATCCATACTCTTCAACGCCTAATAGTCTAAGTACTTCACGGACTGTAAACAGTCCAATTAAACTGACTAATAGTGTACGAAATACCAAATAAGAGGCATTTCTCAGAATTGTAGTATTTTTTGACATTCTAGTTATTTTCAGCCAAATACCAACTTACCGCCAACTCTATACCCGAACCTATTTTATAATTGGGTTGATAATCTAAAAAACTTTTAATCTTTTCAATACTTGCCTGTGAATGACGTACATCCCCTGCTCTAAATTCACGGTAAATAGGTTCTTTTTCATAAACTACACCACTCTCATTTAAAGCAACTTTAATCGCATTAAACAAATCATTGAGTGTGGTACGATCCCCTACTGCCACATTATAAACTTGGTTTTTAGCTTCATCATTTTGTGTGGTTGCTGCCAAAATATTGGCCTGAACCGTGTTTTCAATAAAACAGAAATCTCGACTGGTTTCACCATCGCCATTAATAAAAACATCATCACCTGCAATCATGGCAGCAGTCCATTTAGGAATAACTGCAGCATAAGCACCGTTCGGGTCTTGGCGTTTTCCAAACACATTAAAATAACGCAAACCAATTGCCTTAAAACCATAAGTCCTTGCAAATACATCTGCGTATAACTCATTCAAATATTTGGTGACCGCATAAGGCGAAAGCGGCTTGCCGATATTTTCTTCGACTTTAGGCAGTGCGGGATGATCACCATAAGTTGAACTGCTGGCAGCGTAAGTAAAGCTTTTCACTTCTGCATCCCGTGCAGCCGTCAGCATATTTAAAAAGCCGGTAATATTTGCTGCATTGGTGGTAATCGGGTCAGCAATAGAACGTGGTACAGAGCCTAAAGCCGCTTGGTGCAATACATAGTCCACACCAGAACAGGCTTTTTGACAGTCTTCTAAGTCACGAATATCACCTTCAATAAAGCTAAATTTTGCCCACTGCTCAGCAGATACCAAGCTTTGAACTTCATCTAAATTATGTTGATGACCTGTAGCAAAGTTATCTAGCCCTACCACAGTCTGATCCAATTTTAATAAAGTTTCTAAAAGGTTAGAGCCAATAAAACCTGCCACCCCTGTTACCAACCAGGTTTTAGGATTTTGTTTTAATTGCTCACATACAGTCTGATATTGGCTCATTCTTATACAAGTCCCTAAAAATTATAAACGAAGATCAGATTCAGATTGTTCTAATACATATTTTAAGTCATATAAAATATGTTCCGGCTTGGCTAAAGCACGAATATCTGTAGCCCCCATTGCTTTAAACTGCTCATGCGCAACTGCTAAAATGATGGCATCATATTGGCCTTGTTCTAGGCTTACAATTGGGGTAATACCGTATTCATGCTGTGCTTCTTGTGTATCGACCCAAGGGTCATAAACATCTGCCTGAATATTATATTCTTGTAGCTCATTCACAATATCAATAATCTTAGTATTACGAATATCCGGACAGTTTTCTTTAAAACTTAAGCCTAAAACCAGAACCTTAGCGCCTTCGACCTGAATTTTTTTCTTGATCATGGCCTTGACCAGCTGGGTCACCACATAAGCCCCCATACCATCATTTAAACGGCGACCTGCCAGAATAATTTCAGGATGATAACCGATGGACTGTGCTTTATGGGTCAAATAGTACGGATCGACACCAATACAATGCCCCCCCACCAAGCCTGGACGGAATGGCAGAAAATTCCATTTGGTACCGGCAGCCTGCAATACTGCTTCAGTATCAATACCCATTTTATTAAAGATCACGGCCAGCTCATTAATGAGTGCGATGTTGACGTCACGTTGGGTATTTTCAATGACTTTTGCTGCTTCAGCAACTTTAATACTGGTTGCTTTATGGGTGCCGGCTTCAATAATTAGGTTATAGACCTGATCGACAAAGTCTGCAACTTCTGGGGTAGATCCTGAGGTAATTTTTAAAATATTGGTGACGCGGTGCAACTTGTCCCCTGGATTAATTCGTTCCGGGCTATAACCGGCGAAGAAGTCCTGATTAAATTTTAAACCTGAAACCTTTTCCAATACCGGAATACAGTCTTCTTCAGTTGCGCCTGGGTATACAGTAGATTCATACACCACCACATCGCCTTTTTTTAATACCTGACCAATACTGGTCGAAGCCTTAATGAGCGGGGTTAAATCGGGTTGTTTATAGTCATCAATTGGCGTAGGCACCGTCACAATAAAAAAGTTGCAGCTTTTTAAATCATCCAAATTGGCTGAATAGGAAAGCTGATTCGCCTGTTGTAGTTCTTCTGGTGATACTTCTAGGGTATGGTCTTGACCACTTTGTAATTCTTCAATCCGTTTTTGCTGAATATCAAAACCAATCACCGGAACTTTTTTTCCAAATTCCACGGCAAGTGGCAAACCAACATAGCCTAAACCAATGACGGCAATTTTCAGGTCAGAGAGCTGTAGCATTTTAACGCCTTATTTATCTACGTATATTTATGAAGAGTAAATCTTTCGGCGGGAATGTTAGCAGAAATTCATGAATGTTCTGTTATGATTTTTAGCCAAAAAATCTAAAATGCTTCCTTTTGTGTCAGTTTTTTGCAAATCATCTTTATTTAATTTTACGGTGTCTCACAATTTAGATACTTTTTGCCTCATTTTTCTGGCTGTGCTTGCGTATACTTTCGCAATCTACTTACAATTTGTTATATACCCTTAAAATAACTTCGGTAAACTATTTTTTATTTTTTATGATTTTAGAAAAATCGAGAACGGGAATACGTGTGAGACAATTTAAATCTATAATTCTACTGTCTTTTTTGGTGACAGCAAGCGGGTGCGCGGTCACCTCCGGCTTACAGACCTATGACTTACCTTCTGAGGGTGTCTATCAAACAGACTTGGGGACTTCGGTGAATGTGGTCCGACTTACTCAAGATACTGTACTCGGTTTGCAACCAGCAGTACAAAATATTCAGCAAGATTATGCTCACCTGTTTACCCAGTCACATCGCAACTATAGCCTCAGCCCAGGGGACATCCTGTCGATCTATTTATGGGCCTATCCTGAAATTTCAGGAAGTAACGCTGACTCTAAAAATGGTTATCAAATTGACCAAAGTGGCTATATCCATTTCCCGATTATTGGTCGCTATAAAGCTGCTGGTAAATCTTTAAGTCAGGTGAATCGTGAGCTGCGCAGTCAGTTATCTCGCTACTTAAAAACTCCGGATGTGATTGCTCGAGTCTCATCTTATCAAGGACAACGCTACTCAGTTCAAGGGAATATTGAGAATAGTGGTGTCTATCATCTAACAGATCAGCCTGTGAGTATATATAGCGCTATAGGTATGGCTGGCGGTATTAATGCTCAACAAGGTGACAATGCCTCGATTACTTTAATTCGCCAAGGAAGAAGTTACACTCTTAATAGTATTGAACTAGAAAGAGCAGGATATTCTTTGCATAACTTACTCATTCAGCCAAATGATACAATTTATATTAATGCTCGAGAAAATCAAAAAATATATGTGATGGGTGAAGCTGGTAAAAATCAATCTTTACCTATGCGCGCAGAAGGTATGAATTTAGCAGATGTTTTAGGCGAAAGTTTGGGGATTAATCCTTTTACTGCCAGTCGCAGTAAAATTTATATCGTACGCTATCAACCAAATAACCAGATGACCGAAATTTATAATCTTAATTTAACCAGTATTGGTGACTTTGGACTAGCAAACCAATTTAAAATGCGCAGTAATGATATTGTCTATGTAGATGCTACAGGACTAGTTCGTTGGCAACGTATTATTAACCAAATTGTACCGTTCTCTAATGCTATATATAATTTTGAGCGTTTGGGGAACTAATGAAAATTAACAATATTCTCGTGGTCTGTATTGGCAATATTTGCCGTAGCCCAATGGCGGAATACTTTTTAAAACAGGAATTTCCGCATTTACAAATTGAATCTGCCGGTATTTCCGGGCTGGTCGGTCATGCAGCAGATGACAAAGCCAGCCTGTGCATGCAACGTTTAGGGATTGATATGAGCCCGCATGTGGCCCGAAAGCTGAATGCCGAGCTGGTCAAGAAAGCCGACCTGATTTTAGTGATGAGTCAGAACCAGCAAAAACATGTGGAACAGACCTGGCCCTTTGCTAAAGGTAAAACTTTTAGGCTGGGGCACTGGCAAAGTAAAAATGTGGCCGATCCTTACCAGCATGATCAGGCTGTATTTGACGAAACCTGCCAGCTGATTCAGGCCTGCATTGCAGACTGGAAAAAATATATTTAACTTTCGAACAAAAGACTATGAGCCAAAATACCAATACAGAAGATACCATTGACCTGAAGGAATTATTTTTCTCCTTAATTGCCCAGTGGAAACTGATTGCTCTCTGTGTCATTTTAAGTTTGGTCTGTGCCTTACTTTATTTAAGAACTACACCTGATACCTACCAAGTTGATGCTCTTATACAAGTTGAAAGCAGTAAAGGAGCCTCAGCTGTTTTAGCTGGAGATTTATCTTCTGCCCTAGATCAAATGCCATCAGCTCAAGCTGAAATTGAAATTTTAAAATCGCGTCTGGTCCTCGGTACCGTAATTGAGCATTTAAATTTAAATATTCGGATTAACGGCACAGAAGACAGTTTCTGGAACCGCTTACTGAATAAGCATGAATATGACAGTGAATATTCGGGCAAATCAGTGCTGTTTAAAGACAACCAGAAAAGCTTTGATGTACGCAGCTTTGAGATTCCAAATTACTATCGTGATAAAAGTCTGCTGCTTA
Source organism: Acinetobacter sp. AND/436 (assembly GCF_049546925.1). Classification (NCBI taxonomy): domain Bacteria; kingdom Pseudomonadati; phylum Pseudomonadota; class Gammaproteobacteria; order Moraxellales; family Moraxellaceae; genus Acinetobacter; species Acinetobacter sp. AND/436. The sequence goes on along the minus strand of NZ_JBMXBO010000008.1, from coordinate 32,432 downwards.
GTTTTGCCGAAGGTCAATACCATTTAACTGATTCAGCCACAGAACAGGTGGTCTTTTCTGCCCCACTAAACCAGACCAGCCAGTTACAGTCTGAATATGGTCTATGGAAAGTCGGTATTTATAGTCAGGACAGCTTTGATGCCACATACCGGATTCAAAAACAGAGCCTGCCTGCAGCCGTTCGAAGCCTGCTTGCCAACTATTCTGTGACTGAAAAAGGTAAAATAACAGGTGTACTCAGTCTGAACTATCAAGGTAGCGATAAACAATATATTACTCAAGTATTAAACGCAATTTTGGTGGCTTATAGTCAACAGAATATTGAGCGCCGCTCGGCTGAAACCGAACAAACATTGAAATTTTTAGAAGATCAGCTGCCTGAACTAAAGCAACAATTAGATGAGGCAGAACGAGAATTTAATAAATTTCGTGAAAAATACAATACTGTTGATATTACTAAAGAATCAGATCTCTATATTTCTCAAAGTATTAATCTAGAAACAACGAAAGCATCTCTTGAGCAAAAAATAGCAGAAACTTCAGCAAAATATACAGATGAACATCCTGCTATGCAACAAATGCATGCTCAGCTTATGGCTGTAAACAAAAAGATTGCTGAACTTGACAATACTTTAAATCGTCTACCTGAATTACAACGTCAATACCTACAACTTTTCCGTGAAGTGGAAGTGAAACAACAGCTATATACCGCTTTGCTCAATTCTTATCAACAGTTGCGTATAGCCAAAGCGGGTGAAATTGGCAATGTACGTATTGTTGATACCGCGGTTGAGCCAATTGCACCTATTGCTCCCAAAAAGTTACAAATCTTGATTCTGTCAATTGTTCTGGGTGGTTTCCTCGGCACACTGCTGGCCTTATTACGTAATATGCTACGTAGTGGCGTTAAGGATTCTACCCAAATTGAAAATGAACTGGACTTGCCGGTGTATGCCACTGTACCGCGTTCGCCTGTACAGGAAAGCCAGATTAAACTACTGAAAAAGAAAAAGAATATTCCAATTCTGGCAGTCAAGCATAGCGATGATATTGCCATTGAAAGCTTACGCAGTATGCGTACTGCCATTCATTTTGCCCTCAGCGGTGCCAAGAACAATATTATTATGGTTTCTGGTCCTGCACCGGAAGTCGGTAAATCCTTTATTTCAACCAACCTGGCCACCATTCTGGCACAAAGCCAGAAACGGGTACTGATTATTGATGCTGACTTGCGCCGCGGTTATTTGCATAAATACTTTAATCAGCAAGCCCAACTTGGTCTGGCAGAATACTTAAATGGCCAGACCGAGTTAAGCCAGGTCATTAAAGCTACGGAAGTATCCGGTCTGGATGTGATTGCCCGTGGCAAGAGTCCGGCCAACCCGTCTGAACTGCTCAGCACCACACAATTTGCGACGATGCTGAATCAGCTGTCAGAACAGTATGATCATATTCTAATTGATACTCCACCAATTCTGGCAGTCACAGACGGGATTATTATTTCCCAGCATGCCGGGGTGAATCTGGTGATTGCACGCTATGCCAAGACACAAATGAAAGAGCTTGAATTGACCATCAACCGTTTCGAACAGGCGGGCGTGAAAGTCAATGGTATTATCCTGAATGATATTCAGCGCTCTAGTGCGGGCTATGGTTATGGCTATAACTATTCCTATGCCTATAAAGCCAATAAGGATAATGACTAATTTTGCAGTGACCGATTGCTTTAAAAATCTCGCTACGGCGGGATTTTTAATCTTCCCAGATTACAACTCTACTCAACAGTTTGCATTGAAAAAATAAACTCGTCCGCCTATGGTGTGGAGAGCAAAAAACTCCTGAGAATCAAAAATGCGTCTATCAAAAATATTGCTTGCGACCCTTGCCCTCAGCTCATCCCTGAGCTTTGCCCAAGGGATTGTGCTGAATGACCAGAACCTGCGTACCGACCTGAATTGGCTGAATCAGCAAGGGGTGATTCAAATCAGCACCTCCACCTGGCCCATGAGTGGTGATGAAATTCAGCGCGCCCTGTCTCAGGCCAAAATCAGCACCCCTGTCCAGCAAAAAGTGCTGGATGCTGTCCTCACCCATTTAAATGCCGATAATCAGTTTCTGAAAGCTGCGCTATTTGCAGAAACTGATCATAAGTATCTGCCTCAAGCCTTTGGCGATCAGGCAAAATCACAATATCAGGCCGGTCTGGAACTGAATGCTGGCGGCAGCCAATGGGATGCCCGGTTACGGGTGAATGCCGAAAAAGACCCGCAGATTGACCATGATCAGGATGTGAATGTTGAAGGCTCTTATATTGCCGGAAAACTCTGGAATCAGTGGCTAATTGCTGGCCAGATTCCAACGTATTGGGGGCCAGGTCATGAGGGGAGTCTGATTCGTGGCGATGCCAGCCGCCCAGTCTATGGTATTACGGCGCAGCGGGCAGAACAGACTGCTTTTAGCAGTAAATGGCTGTCCTGGATTGGGCCATGGCAATACCAGGCCTTTGCCGGTCAACTGGACAATTATGATGCGGTTCCGGATGCCAAACTGATTGGCCTGCGTGTTACTGCTCAACCGCTTCCCTATCTGGAACTGGGGGCTTCACGCGCCATTCAGTGGGGGGGTGAAGGACGTCCGGAAAGCTTGAGCTCACTCTGGGATGCGTTTGTTGGCAACAAAGACAATGGTGGCACAGGTGAACCAGATCCATCGAACCAGATTGCCGGTTTTGATGCCCGTTTAAACCTGCAACCTTTAGTACAAATGCCACTGGGTGTCTATGCGCAATATGTCGGTGAAGATGAAGCCGGCGGCCTGCCCGCGAAAAAAATGTATCTGGCCGGGGTGGATTATTCATCCAGTTACCAGAATATGCCCTACCAGCTGTATACCGAATGGGCTGATACTCGTACCAATGGCAAGGCACAAGGTGTTTCCTATAACCATAGTACTTATAAGGACGGTTTCTATCAGCATGGTTACCCATTGGCCCATGCGATGGGTGGCGATGGCCAAATGATCTCAGTAGGCGGCGATATCCGTTTTGATCCTTTAAACCGTCTGCATGGCCGGGTGCTGTTTGCTAAACTGAATGGGTCGGGTCGGATCACCAATGCGGCTTTCCCCGAACAAGATGAGCTAAAAGCTTTAGATATCACCTGGACCCATTACCTACGTCCGGATATTCCACTTAAACTGAATGGCTGGCTGGGAGATTCAGACCTGCACGGTAAAGATGGCGGTGCCTCAATCGGCATTGAATTCCCGCTGGAAAAAGGACTGTTTAGCTACTAAAGCAGTTAAATCTCATATTAAAGACTCAGATCAGCACTATTTCAATATGCTTTCTGAGTCTGCTGATACCGGACCCGTCTAGCACCAGACGGGTTTGTTTATCTTAAAATCGCCGGTAAGGGTCGCTCACGACCCGGCAAACTCAGCTCAAGTTTCATTTTTTGCAGCATCTGATAAGGCTGCTGCTGCACAAACATATTCACAAAACTGGTTGGAATCGAACCGGCCGGATCGGCATAGCCATAGGTGGAGACCTTAACCCGGTTGGCCCCCAGTTTTTGAAAGGTCCAGTCGCCTTCATAATGGGTTAAACGCACATAGCTCGGGTTTAAGGGATAACCTTGACTGACGGCTTTGTTCTGAATATGAATCACGCCTTGGGCATCTTTAAACATTCTGCCTTTGACCACCAGATCACGATCTTTTAACGGAAAAGGAAAGTCCAGCACCATATACAGCAGGAACTCACCTTTCTGGTCATCACGCGATAATACCTTAACGCTGCCCATATACGGCACCCAGCTAATGGCATGCTCCACATCTAGAATCAGGCCGGCGGCTTTTTCAATCGAGACCGGAAAAGTGGTTTCGGCCTTGTACAGGAACACTGGGTTTTGCGGATGCTGATAGGTCCAGACCTTAATATTATTTTTATGAATATTGAGTTTGGCATTCTGCAAATTCTGGGCGGGTACACTCGCCGCCATGGCGAGCGCACCGGCCAATACAATCCATTTTTTCATTCCATTGTTCATCTTATTTTAGTTTTAGTGTTGTTATAACGGATTTTACAGCGGTTTTAAACTTGAATATCGTTAAAACCCAAGACATCTTTCATGTCATATTTACGCGCATCACGACCGACCACCCAGGCAGCAGCACGCACGGCGCCAGCAGCAAAGTTCATCCGGTTGGTGGCTTTGTGGGTAATTTCCACACGCTCGCCTTCACCAATAAACATGGCGGTGTGTTCACCGACAATATCGCCACCACGAATGGTCTGGAAACCAATGCTTTGACGCTCACGCGGACCGGTATGTCCTTCACGATGATAGACCGCATCTTTTTTCAGGTCACGGCCCAGGGTTTCTGCAATTGCTTCACCCATCATGAGTGCAGTACCAGATGGCGCATCGACTTTATGACGATGGTGCGCTTCAATCACTTCAATATCTACTGTATCTCCAAATACTTTCGAGGCCAGTTCCAGCAGTTTGATTGAGACATTGACGCCGACAGAATAGTTGGCTGCATACACCACTGGAGTTTGTGTTGCCGATTCATCCAGATAGGCTTTCTGTTCATCATTCATGCCGGTGGTGCCAATCACAATCGCCACGCCTGCTTCACGACAGATTTTCAGATGGTTTACGGTGGCTGCCGGTGCAGTAAAGTCGATGACCACGTCACACTGCTTCACCACCTCTTCCAGGCTGCCGACCACGTTCACACCCAGGCTGCCAATGCCCGCAAGCTCGCCTGCATCTGCACCGATTAAGCTACTTTCCGGACGTTCCACCGCAGCTGCAAGTTGATAACCGGCCTGCTCAACGGCTTGAATAAGGATGCGTCCCATACGGCCACCGGCACCTAATACACCAATGCGTGGAGTTGCTGACATAACATATTCCTGATGTTGATTCGAAATTGTCCTTACTATATCAAAACTCCCTGCCCAGACTAAGCCGGCAGTCTAAAAAAGCCGAAAAAAACTAAGATGACTCAACCGTAACCCGAACACCCAGTAATTTAAAAATAGAAATTGAAAAGAAAGTTCTGATTTCTGGCGTTTTTTCACAAAAGTGCAAAATTGCTACAGCAGACTAGCCGTCACGAATGAATAGAATAGAGATTATAAGGAGATCAAGCATGCATTCGAAACAACTGGGGATGGCAGTATGTATGGGGCTACTGATGAGCTCGGCTTGGGCAGAACCACCATTACAACCGGGTGATACCTTGGAAAGCCTGTCTCAAGTCCGCATTACCACCACTTTACAGCCAGCAGTATCGGCAGAAGAAGCAGCACAAGTGGCGTTAATTGATGCAATTGAAGAAGAACAAAGCGAACAGAGCACCGAGATGGCTGTATCTCAGGACGATGCGCTGGTGGCAGAAATTGACCCTGTGGAAGGGGTTTAATTTTTTACTCGCCATAAAAAAGGGAGATGATGTTCATCTCCCTTTGTGTTTGAGCGCGCTGTTTAAACTGGCTTAGTCAAACAGACGGTCAAAGAATGACTTTTTCTTTGGTGACGAATTGTTGTTATCACCATCCAGCGTCGCTTGCAGTTCTTTCAGTAATTCACGCTGACGCGACGTCAGGTTCACCGGGGTTTCCACCACAATACGGCACAGCAGATCACCGACCATACTGGTACGTACCGGTTTCACGCCTTTACCGCGCAGGCGGAACAGTTTACCGGTTTGGGTGCCTTCCGGAATTTTCAGGCTCACCCGGCCATCCAGCGTCGGAATTTCAATTTCTTTACCGAGGGCAGCATCGGCAATCGAAACCGGCACATCCATATACAGATCGGCACCATCACGCTGGAAGATTTCATGCTCACGCACCACCACTTCTACGTACAGGTCACCGGCCTGACCATCACGGATCGCTTCACCCTTACCGGTTAAACGTACCCGGTCGCCATTATCGACACCGGCTGGAATGGTAACTTCCAGAGTTTGCTGACGGTCAGATACCCCTGAACCATGACATTTGTTACATGGGTTCTTGATGATTTTACCCTGGCCACGACAGGTGCTACAGGTCTGCTGCACCGAGAAGAAACCTTGCTGCATACGCACCTGACCGGCACCATGACAGGTTTTACAGGTCTCAACATCATTCGGATTCTGCGAGCCTTTACCATCACAGGCATCACACGGTGCAGGTGCGGTAAAGCTGATGGTTTTTTTCACCCCTTTAACCGCTTCTTCCAGGGTCAGTTCCATCACATAGCGCAGGTCCGAACCACGGCGCGCACGTTGCTGACGGCCACCGCCCCCAAAGGCACCCCCAAAAATATCGCCGAACTGGCTAAAGATATCTTCAGCACTAAAGCCGCCGCCGAAGCCACCACCGCCCATGCCGCCTTCAAAAGCCTGATGGCCCATACGGTCGTACATGCTGCGTTTTTCGCTGTCCGACAGCACTTCATAGGCTTCTGAAGCTTCTTTAAATTTTTCTTCAGCTTCCGGGTTATCTGGGTTACGGTCCGGATGATATTTCATCGCCAACTTACGGTAGGCTTTTTTAATTTCATCATCACTAGCGGTTTTAGCAACACCCAAAACCTCATAATAATCACGTTTAGCCATGTCTGGCGATGCTCCTCACGGAATTTTATTTAAGACTCAACTGAGGTCTGAAATTGGGGTTTATCCCAGATTTACAAGGGCAGGCAGCGAAAAAAATTTAGGCTGCTTAAAACACCGCCTTGTTTTTCATGAATTTACTTAAGCCTTTGATCCAGGCATTGAGTAAATATAAGAAGGCAATGGCGCTAAACACCACACCGGCAATGGTGGTCGCAGTGACCCAAGTGGCATCATTCCAGGCATAGAAAAATAGCGGAATAAACCACAGGGCTGCAAAGACCGCCAAAATGGAGTAGATCATGACATTGCGCATGACCCAGAGTGCCTGGGCCTGTAACCAGACTTCGGTCTGATCGACCATCACCACTTTACGGGCCAGCCAGTAGGCAAAAATGGCGCTAATTAAGGTAAACAGGGCGAAAAACATGAAGACGTAAGAAAGAGCAATCGAACGACGTAACTTGGCTAAGCTATCTTGCTGCATGTGTGCTTCAACCCCATTTACTGCATGTTTGGTTTTATAATATGCAGTAAATTTACCTATTGAAAATTGTAAAAACGAAGGTGCTACTATATTGAAATTTTCAAGCTTTCGCACCTTATATTGACACAAAATCAGGCCATATTCTGATTTTTTTTCACTTTAAACCACTGCGCATACAGGGCCGGCAAAAAGAATAAAGTGAGCAGGGTCGCAATAATCAATCCGCCCATGATGGCCACCGCCATCGGACCAAAGAAAATACTGCGCGACAGCGGAATCATGGCCAGCACGGCGGCCAGTGCAGTCAGCACAATTGGACGGCAGCGGCGCACCGTGGCATTGATAATCGCATCCCACGGCGCTTCACCGGCCTGAATATCCTGCTCGATCTGGTCAATCAGAATCAGCGAGTTACGCATGATCATCCCCGACAGCGCAATGGTGCCGAGCATGGCCACAAAACCAAAAGGTTTATTGAACAGTAGCAGGAACAGCACCACCCCAATAATGCCAAGCGGTGCGGTTAAAAACACGATACAGGCCCGTGATATGCTTTTTAGCTGTAGCATTAACAGGGTAAACACTACCGCCAAAAACAGTGGCATACCGGCATTGACCGAGCTTTGTCCACGCGCCGATTCTTCCACCGTCCCGCCGACTTCTAACAGGTAGCCGTTTGGCAACTGGCTGCGAATCTGCTGTAAGGGTTCGCTTAGCTCCCCTACCACCGTGGCTGGCTGTAAACCGCTGCTGATGTCAGCCCGTACGGTAATGGTCGGTAAACGGTTACGATGCCAGATCAAGCCTTCTTCAAAGCGGTATTCAATCTGGGCAATCTGGGCCAATGGCACACTACTGCCCTGTGCAGTCGGCACTGCCAGGCTGCTGAGCGAACCGACATCAACCCGCTCGGCTGCATCACCGCGCAGGCGGATTTCAATCAGCTCACGTTTTTCCCGGTACTGGTCAATTGCGCTGCCGAGAATGGAACTGTTGAGGAAATTAGCCAAATCAACACTGCTAACGCCCATTTGTCGCGCCCGGTCCTGATCAATCTGCAAATGAATCACCTTGCTTGGCTCACCCCAGTCCAGATGGACATTGGTGGTGTTCGGATTGTCATCGACCTGAGCTGCGACCTGCTGCGCCCATTGCCGTACCTGAGCCAGATCTTCACCGGAAACCCTGAACTGGAGTGGATAGCCAACCGGCGGGCCATTTTCCAGCAGCGACACCCGGGTACGCGCTTCCGGTAATAACTTGCGAATCTGCTCATCCAGCGAACGGCGAATTTCATCCCGGTCTTCTAGCGATGAAGCCAGCACCACAAACTGGGCAAAACTGGTTTGCGGCAACTGCTGATCCAGCGGTAAATAAAAACGTGGCGAGCCGGTGCCCACATAGGCCACATAGTTATCAATCCCCTCCTGCTTGGCCAGGAACTGCTCAACCTTTTGTACTGCGGCTTCGGTGGCTGTTAAAGAAGCGCCTTCTTCAAGTTTCAGATCGACCAGAATTTCGGCCCGGTTTGAGGGTGGGAAAAACTGCTGCGGTACCAGCTTGAACATCAAAATCGACAGCACAAAAATGCCTACCGTAGCGGCAATCACGGTTTTGCGGTAGGTCACACAGGTATCGACCCAGCGGCGAAAGCCCTGATAAAAACGGGTCTGATACGGATCATGCTGCTCACCAGCATGATGTACCACAGGCACTGGAGCGGGCTGCTTGCGTAAGCGTGCCCAAAGCCGCTGATACCAGCTGGCCTGTTGTGGCGACTGATTAAAATCGGGCAGCAGTTTATCGCCCAAATACGGCACAAACAGCACCGCGGCAAACCAGGACACCACCAGTGCAATGGTCACCACCTGGAAGATGGAGCGGGTATATTCGCCGGTACTGGACGCGGCCGTAGCAATCGGTAAAAAGCCGGCGGCGGTAATCAGGGTACCGGTCAGCATTGGAAAAGCGGTGGTTTTCCAGGTAAAACCGGCCGCCTGAAGCCGGCTATAGCCTTGCTCCATTTTAATGGCCATCATCTCTACCGCAATAATGGCATCATCCACCAGCAGACCCAGCGCCAGAATCAGGGCACCGAGGGAAATCTTGTGCAGGCCGACATCAAACAGGTTCATGCCGGCAAAGGTCATCGCCAGCACCAGCGGAATCGAAAAAGCCACCACCAGACCGGTACGAAACCCGAGCGAGAAAAAGCTGACCAGCAGCACGATAATCACCGCCTCGGCCAGTACCTTCATAAATTCATTAACACTGTGCTTGACCGCCACCGGCTGATCCGAGACTTTTTGCAGCTGCATGCCCAGTGGCAAGGTCTGTTGTAGCCGCCGGAATTCGCTGGCCAGGTTCTCCCCCAGCGCCAGAATGTCACCGCCTTTACGCATGGATACGGCAATGCCAATCCCGTTTTCGCCCATAAAGCGCATCCGTGGCTGGGCCGGATCGCTAAAACCGCGGTAAATCTCAGCAACATCACCCAGCTGAATGGTGGTGCCATTGACCAGTAGCGGCATCTGCTGCAAGGCTTCAACACTGTTTAGCTGGCCACTAACCCGGACCTGAATCCGGTCAGTTTCGGTTTCAAAAAAGCCGGCACTGGCCATGCTGTTCTGCTGCTGCAACGCCTGCTGGATGGCGGTAACCGGAATACCGAGCTGGGCCGCTTTGGTATTGGACAGTTCAATCCAGATTTTCTGGTCTTGCAGGCCAATCAGTTCGACCTTGCTGACATCCTTGACCCGCTGCAATTGTAGCTGCAGGCGGTCGGCATATTCTTTTAAGGTGGCATAGTCAAAATCTTCGCCGGTCAGCACATAAATATTGCCGAAGGTATCGCCAAACTCATCATTAAAAAACGGCCCCTGCACACCTTGGGGCAGCTCATGCCGGATATCATTGATTTTCTTGCGCACGGTATACCAGATATCCGGAATTTGCCCGGAACGCAGCGAATCTTTGGCAATAAAGGTCACCATCGATTCTCCCGGACGCGAATAAGCCAGAATCCGCTCGTACTGCCCGGTGGTCATCAGCTCTTTTTCAATCCGGTCAGTGACCTGCAAGGACACTTCCTTGGCGGTGGCGCCCGGCCAGTAGGTCTGCACCACCATCACCTTAAAGGTAAACGACGGGTCTTCACTCTGCGATAGCTTGGAATAGGAATACATGCCGATAATGCCGAGCAGCAGCATGAAATACAGAATCAGGCCCTTGTTTTTTAAGGCCCATTCCGACAGGTTAAAGTTTAGCGGTGCGCTCATGCTTAACCCCCTGCCTGAAGCTTGACGGCACGGTTTTCCCGGTCAATCGGATGAATTTTTTGCTGGTCGCGCAGCAGATGTACCCCACCCACCACCACATAGTCCGTTGGCTTCAGCCCGCTAAGTACCGGTACGCTGTCACGGCCATAAGCGCCCAGCTGCACATCTACTTTACGTAGTTGATGATTGGCACCCACCACCAGGACATAGGCCTGCTGGCCATTGGCCGAGACGCTGGACAGCGGTACGGTCAGCTGCTGCTGTGCATTGCCATTTAAAAACACCCGCGCACTTTGTCCCAGCTGGATGGCCGGATTGGCAGCACGCAGCGCCACCTTGACACTAAAAGTACGTGACTGGTCAGCTGCCGGTGAAATCTCCCGCACATAGGCTTCAAAGCGCTGATCCGGCTGTGACCATAAGGTGACCGTAGCCGGCTGACCGACTTTAATCTGGCTCATGGCCTGCTCCGGCACGCCAATCACCACTTCACGTTCACCGGAAATTGCCAGCTGATACGCCGCCTGACCGGCTGCCACCACCTGCCCCACTTCAATATTGCGTGCGGTAATCACCCCGTTTTTATTGGCCACCAGCCGGTTATATACGGTCTGGTTCTGCGCCACCGCATAATTGGACTGCGCCTGTTTCAGTGCTGCCACGGCAGATTTGTACTGATTGTCGATGGCATCGTATTGCGAGCGGCTAACCGCATTCATTGGCAACAGCTGCTGAAAACGTTGCAATTCATCTTGGGCAATTTTGGCGGCCGACTGGGCACTGTCGAGCTGGGCGCGCGCTGCATTCAGCTGTAACTGGGCATCTTTAACATCTAAACGTGCCAGCACCTGCCCGACCTTGACCTGATCGCCAACATCGACATAGCGTTCCACCACCTGACCGCCCACCCGAAAGGCCAACGCGGTCTGCTGACGCGCCTGCACCTCACCAGCATAGCTTTTTTGTGCCTGATGACTGGAGGTGGGCTGGGCCACCATCACATAGGGAATATTCTGTTCAGTGCTGGCGCTGTCCTTGCTGCAACCGACCAGGGTGCTACACACCAGGATCAGGCTGAGAACTACCGTGTTAATCGTGCTCATGCGGTTGACTCTTATTTGTCAGATGTTTTTCAGGCAAAATAGCAATATATTAAAAATGATCAATTTTTAATTAATATACCGATGAGTACATTAATTGCAAGAAACAGCAAAATACAATGACTGTTTTTATTTTATTTAGGATATTTTCAGCAAATGAACGTCGGACGTCCCAAAGATCTCGAAAAACGCCAGCGCATTCTGGAATCGGCTAAATCCTTGTTTTTAAAGCAGGGCTATCATGGTTCGAGCATGAATGAAATTGCCCGCGATGCCGGCGTGACCAAACTGACGGTCTATAACCATTTTCAGGACAAGGCCACCTTGTTTACCTGTGCCATTGAAGATACCTGTGAAGCCCTGATTATGGCGCGTCCGCCGCAGCTCAGTGCCGACAGCAATTTCCAGCAGGCGCTGGCGCAGCTGTGTGCGCTGTCCCTGGAAATTGTCTATTTACCGGAAGCCATCAAGCTGGAATATCTGCTGCTCGATTTGGCCTCACAGCAAAGTCCGCTGTTACAGCAGTTTTATCAGGCCTCGCATCAAAAGCTGAACCAGGTCTGGCAGCACTTTTTCCAGCAGGCCATTGATTTAGGTTTTATCCAGCAGATGCCGCTAGAACAGTTAATCCAGTTGATGTTGTCGTTGTTACTCGGTCAGCGCCATCATGAAATTTTGCTCGGCATCCGTCCGATTCCGGCCGCCGATGAACAGCAGCAGCTAATCCAGTCTAGTATCCAGCTGTTCCTGCAAGCCATCTCCAAGTGACTGGCTGCCTAAGCCTTGAACAAAACCGGCTTTCTTGCAGCGCTTCCGGATAAAAATTATCCGACTTTCGCCTTGTGCTGGCTTGGATTGTCACGAATTCCGGGTATAGTCAAAACAGGAACTCTGGAGAGGGAAAAAAATGATTCAACAAATTGCTACTCCATTACGCGAAGATGTGCGTCTGCTGGGAAATTTACTGGGCGATACCCTGAAACAGCACGCCGGACAAGATTTGTTTAATCAGGTCGAACAGATTCGTGCGCTGGCCAAAGGCGCCCGTGATGGCCAGATTGAAGCAGAAAAACAACTCGAACAACTGCTGTCCAGTCTGGAAGATGAAGAAATTCTGCCGCTGACCCGTGCCTTTACCCACTTTTTAAATTTTGCCAATATTGCCGAGCAGTATCATGTGGTGCGTAGCCGCCGCCAGAGCGAATTTGATGATAGCGCGCCCTCCCCGAATCCACTCGATCATCTGTTTCAGAAATTCCAGCAGCACGATATTTCTGCCGAGACCTTGTTCCAGCAGATCTGCGAGCTGAATATTGAACTGGTCTTAACCGCGCATCCGACCGAAGTCAGCCGCCGCACCCTCATTCAGAAATATGATGGCATCAATGCCTGCCTGTCGGCTTTTGACCAGCAGAAACTGACACCGCGTGAACGTCAGGCGGTGCTGGAAGAGCTGAAACAGCTGATCAGCTCGGCCTGGCAGACCGATGAAATTCGTCAGCATCGTCCAACCCCGATTGATGAAGCCAAATGGGGCTTTACCACCATTGAACAGACGCTGTGGAATGCAGTGCCTAAATTTATCCGGGAACTGGACAGCATGGTGCAGGCCCAGTGTGGCCAGCAGCTGCCGCTGGAAATTGCACCGCTGCGCTTTGCCTCCTGGATGGGCGGTGACCGCGATGGCAACCCGAATGTGACCCATCAGGTGACCCAGGAAGTGCTGTGGCTCTCGCGCTGGAAAGCCGCCGATTTGTACCTGCGCGATATTGAAGATTTGCGCTGGGAACTGTCGATCCAGCAATGCAGTCCGGAGCTGCTGGCTGCCATTGGTACGCCGCATCCTGAACCGTATCGTGAATATTTACGTGAGACGCGCCAGCGTTTGACCGCCACCCGTGACTGGCTGGCGCAAAAGCTGCAAGGCCTGGATGCTGATGACAGCCAGGTGATCAAAAGCAAACAGGAACTGCTGACCCCGTTATTGCTGTGTCACCGCTCATTAATGGCCTGCAACATGCCGGAAATTGCCAATGGCAAGCTGCTGGATTTCATTCGCCGGGTCAACTGTTTCGGGATTGAACTGCTCAAGCTGGATATCCGTCAGGAATCTGGTCGTCATCGTCAGGCCATTTCGGCAATTACCGAATATCTTGGGCTGGGCAATTTTGAAACCTGGACCGAACAGGCACGGCAGAATTTCCTGCTACAGGAACTGCAAAGCAAACGTCCGCTGTTGCCTAAATACCTGCAGGAACCGAAACAGAGCCTGATTGAACATCCGGATGTGCAGGAAGTGTTTGCCACCATGCGGACTCTGGCCGAACAGCCATCGGAATCGCTCGGTGCCTATATTATTTCCATGGCCGAATATCCAAGTGATGTGCTGGCGGTGTTATTGCTGCAAAAAGAAGCCGGTATTCAAACGCCGCTACGCGTGGTGCCGCTGTTTGAAACCCTGAAAGATCTGGACGGCGCAGCCAATACCATGCACACCCTGTTTGGCATGCACTGGTACAAGCAGCATATTCAGGGCAAACATGAGGTGATGATTGGCTACTCCGACTCGGCCAAAGATGCCGGCTTTATGTCGGCCAACTGGGCCCAGTATCGTGCCCAGGAAGAACTGACTGCTGTGGCGCAGCAGCACGGGGTTCAGCTGACCCTGTTCCACGGTCGTGGTGGTTCTATCAGCCGTGGCGGCGCACCGACCCAGCAGGCCCTGTTCTCACAACCACCAGGTTCAATTTCCGGCGCGATTCGCGTTACCGAACAGGGCGAAATGATCCGCTTCAAGTTTGGTCTGGAAGAAATTGCCTTACAGAATCTGGAAATCTATACCGCCGCGACGCTGGAGGCGACCTTGCTGCCACCGCCGGTTCCTAAACAGGAATGGCGCCAGTTAATGCACAGCATGACCGACCTGTCGGTGCAGGTCTATCGCCAGACCGTGCGGGAAAATCCGCATTTTGTGAAATACCTGCGTACCGTGACCCCGGAACTGGAGCTGCAAATGCTGCCGCTTGGTTCACGTCCGGCCAAGCGTAAAGTCAGCGGCGGCATTGAATCGCTACGTGCCATTCCCTGGGTGTTTGCCTGGACCCAGATTCGTCTGATGCTACCGGCCTGGCTGGGCACCGGTGCGGCTATTAACCAGGTGATTGCCCAAGACCAGCAGGCGCTGCTGGAAGAAATGCTGCGCGAATGGCCGTATTTTCAGACCCTGGTGGATATGCTGGAGATGGTTCTGTCCAAGGCCGATGGGCATATTGCGCTCTACTATGAGGCGCATCTGACTGAAGATGAAGAACTGAAAGCCTTGGGCGCCGAGCTGCGTCAACGCCTGAAAGATGCAGTCCAGACCTTGCTGGCGCTAAAAGGTGAGTCGCAACTACTCAGCAGCAATGATGTACTGGATCAGTCGATGAAAGTGCGTAAACCATATTTGCTGCCGCTACATCTGCTGCAGGCCGAACTGATGAAACGCCGCCGCCAGTATCTCAACAGCCAGCAGGCCGAGCATAGTCCGGTAGATCATGCCTTAATGGTCACCATTGCCGGTATTGCCGCCGGATTACGCAACACCGGCTAAGTCAAATTGGCAAAAACATACAGCACATGTTCTGCATGTGCTGTATTTTTAAGCAGTCATAAAGCTGTCATTTCTTTTTTTATGAATAAAATAATTATTATTTATACATTCCCTCCAGCCAGAGTCGATGAATTAATCTACTGATTTCATACTATTTTTATAGTGAAAAATTTTTACCCTGCGGTAAAAAACAAAGCAAAGTCATAGAATTAATTTGAACAAAAATTTTGTATCTCCGATTAAATCTTTTAAAAAACAGGAGTATGATTGGCACAATTTGTCTTTAGAGTGCTCAAAATATGTCCAATTGGTTTCCCAAATGGCGCCCGTATCAAGGCAGTATCGATGCACGTCCTGTAGGTACCAATGAGTATCTTCCACCTGCGCAAACTGTGGTTCTGGGGGTTCAGCACGCGTTTGCCATGTTTGGTGCGACGGTACTTGCGCCTTTCCTGATGGGCTTTGACCCGAACCTGGCCATTCTGATGTCCGGGATCTGTACCATCCTGTTCTTTATTATGACCGGTGGTCGCGTTCCTAGTTATTTAGGTTCCAGCTTTGCCTTTATTGGGGTGGTAATTGCTGCGACCGGTTATGCCGCATCCGGCACGGGCGGACCCAACCCGAATATTGCGGTGGCAGCCGGCGGGATTATTGCCTGCGGTATTTTATATGCCCTGCTCGGCTTTCTGATCATGGCCACCGGCACGCGCTGGATTGAAAAATTAATGCCGCCTGTGGTCACTGGTGCAGTGGTGATGATCATTGGTCTGAACCTGGCGCCGGTCACCGTCAAAGGCGTGGCTGGTAATCCATTTAATATGTGGATGGCGCTGGTGACTGTCCTATGTATGGGTTCAATTGCGGTATTTACCAAAGGACTGTTACAGCGCCTGTTGCTCCTGGTTGGTCTGCTGCTGGCCTATCTGGTTTACTTTATTGTCAGCAATGTCATGGGTTATGGCACGCCAATTAACTTTGCCCCAATCCAGCAGGCGGCATGGTTTGGCCTGCCAACCTTCCATGGTCCGGAATTTGAAGTCAATGCCATGCTGATCATTGCCCCTGTAGCGCTGATTCTGGTGGCAGAAAACCTCGGTCATATTAAAGCGGTGAGTGCCATGACCGGTGAAAACCTGGACCCACACATTGGTAAAGCCTTTGTTGCCGATGGTGTAGCCACCACTTTAGCCGGTGGTGTCGGTGCGCCGGGCATGACCACCTATGGTGAAAATATTGGCGTGATGGCAGTGACACGTGTCTACTCGACCATTATTTTTGCAGTTGCCGGTGTATTTGCCATTTTCCTTGGTTTATCGCCTAAGTTTGGTGCCATTATTCATACCATTCCAAGCGCGATTTTAACCGGTGCTTCAATTGTGGTGTTTGGTCTGATTACCATTGCTGGAGCGAAAATCTGGATTGAAAACAAAGTCGACTTCTCGAAAAACAAAAACCTGATGGTGGCGGCAGTGACCATTATTTTAGGTACCGGTGACTTTGCCCTGCAATTCGGCAGCTTTAACCTGGGTGGTATTGGGACAGCGACCTTTGCTGCGCTGTTACTGAACCTGTTCTTTAGCCTGGGCGAAAAATCAGAAAAAGCATAACTGCCCTGACTAATATACAAAAAAACCGAAGCCGGTATGATCAGTACCGGCTTCGGTTTTTTATCTGAAACCTAAACGCTAGCAGTCAGGTTTCAAGGCAAAATTAAATTATTTTTGCTTTTTCAGGGCTTTTTGCAGCTGTTTCAATTTGCCCTGATGTTTTGAAATCTTTTTCAAACGTGCTTTGATTTTTTGCTTTAACGATTTAACTTGCTTCGCCATGGTATTACTCCCTAGTAAGGCTATTCGCGCTTGTGCTGTTTCACAAAGTTACGAATAAATTTTCTTAATTCACGAGCAGCACTAGTATCCAGTTCTTCACACAGATGAATAAATTCATCGCGTTCAGCACTATTAATACGAATTAAAAGTTGTCCATCTTTTTTGCCTGTCTTTATTTTTTTGATTTGCTCGCTCATTGCTTCACTCCAAAATAAAGACGCTTTAACAAAAAGATGTATATACAATATATATACATTTTCAATTAAGTCAAATCTATCGTGTTAAAATATGTAATAAAATCAATAGATTTAGTTTACCAAAAAACTATAGACGCGCGCAAAGCCTGCCGGGCTCTAGCTTTGCGCAAAATACCGCCATCGGTTTATTTTTAAATTAAAGTTAGATGATTCGCTTGTTTTTCAACCAACCTTGATCTTGAAGCGAAATAACCTCCCAGATTCATCTCACCTGCCGAGTGCTGATGTCTACGGTTCTGGCTAAAGATTAAAGACGAACAAAAATAATCCGCGCCGCCGGAATCAGGAAGATTATCCCGGCCTGCTGTGATGAAAACAGAGTGCCAGCGCGTTTTTAATTGTTATCGGTTTTAAGGTCTAAACTGTTTCAGTTCACGCTGAATAAAGTGCTGGAACATGGTCTGGTACAGCTGTTCAATCAGCTGAGCATCGAGCCCCAAGCTGGTGGCCTGGCTACGCAAACGCTCCAGAATCTGGGCCTGGCGTTCCGGGGTCTGCATATCGGTTTCTGATTTTTTAAAACGGGTGGTCTGATCAACATAATATTGACGCGCTGCAATCAGCTCCACCAAAGCACTATCAATCACATCAATCTGTGCGCGAGCCTGTTCCAGCGACTCAACTTTCTCTTTTTTCATGTTGTAAGATGTCATTTTCAGCTTCGTTTTCACTTTTGTACTTTTCTTCTAACACATTACTGAAAATACTTTCAATCATCCAGACGCGATAAAGGCTATTAAACACATAACTTTGTCCGTCAATTCGCAGCTCCAGCACCGGTAAGTTCGGTTGAGACTTCATTTCACAGAGCATGTCATTGTCTTTCAGATACTGTTCAATATCGGCACTGCTCAGTTCAACAATGTTCAGCTCACGGCGTAACTGCTCGAAATGGGCTTTAAAAGACAGGTCTTTGCCCTGGGTCCATACCGCCTGCAAAATTCGGTGAATGGCCTGCATACGCTGCTCTTCCGGCACGCTATAAAACAATCGCGCCATCTGATAGGTGGCATCCTGGGTCGGCCGGCAAAATGGGGTAAAGGCGACTTCGGTGCGTTTGGATAAACGGGTGGCCAGGCTCCAGTCAAACAGGTCACGGCCCTGATAACTGAGCGGATAGACATTCAAATGAATATTATAATAATTGGCCAGCTCTTCCTGAATATAGGCCAGCAGCAGCCAGGAAATCGGATCTTCCAGCGCGATATATAAATCCAGCTCCGGGTCCATACGCTGAATTTCATTTAAGGCTTCGGCATCATTAATTAAATGCTCACGCCATTCAATATGATTAATCAGGAAAATCGGATTACCGGTCAGCAGCTTCTGCTGTTTTAGGCGCCGGGTCAGGCGCAACAAATCATCTACCGCATGATACTGGCGGCCACCAAACTCGAAATAGCTGGCAAGGATGGCATCCTGATTAAAAATCCGTTCCGGAAAATGCTGTTCCTGATGATGGCGACTGGCCATGGCATACAGGGTGCGCAATTTGCCATACTGTTTTTGCCAGAGCATATGGAATACATCTTCCAGCAAATACAGAAAATCCTGACCACGCAAAGGCGTATGCCGCAAGATGGTTTCAGCTTGCACCAAGGCTTCCGGGGTCGGCTGTTCCGGGGTGTCATGAAAACTGAAACGATGCTGCTTGGACAGGATCTGTGCATCATTCAGGCAATAGTTCTGCCATTCCAGCGCCGACATCTGGTTCGGCGGCTCTGCACTGCCACTGGAAATAATTACCTTTAACGGCTTTAAGGCATCGGAGAGAATTTCTTCAAGCTGTGGCAGTTCCTGCACTGCCAGATAGCTATACACATCATCTAAACGCAGATGAATACTGAGGCCCTGCTCAATCGGTAACACCGCTTGACGAGACGGTTTTTGATAAAACCAACTCGATCGGATTGGATCAAACCAACGGCGTAACAGTGACATGAGCTGAGCCTCTAAAGGATTAAACGGCGGAATAAAAGATACTACACCGGTTTATAACAATTTGATCTTAAATGATCAATTACACATCCAAATTTAAATCGGTCACGGCGCCGGTCTCTGCCCCTGAGGTCAGTCGGGCAAATTTGGCCAGTGCACCATGCGTATAATTTGGTTTTGGCTTGACCCAGGCTGCCTGACGCGCGGCAATTTCCTGTTCAGACACATGCCAGGTCATTTCACGGGTTTCGGCATTGATGGAGATTTTATCGCCATTTTTCACCAAACCAATTGGCCCACCTTCATAGGCTTCCGGGGTCACATGGCCAATCACAAAGCCATGACTGCCGCCAGAGAAACGGCCATCGGTAATCAGGGCCACAGCATCGCCCAGGCCTTTACCAATAATCGCTGAGGTCGGTTTTAGCATTTCAGGCATGCCCGGTCCGCCTTTTGGACCAACACCGCGAATTACCACCACTTCGCCCGGCTGCACCTGACCGTCAAGAATACCGCGCATGGCACCAATTTCACCTTCAAACACCCGTGCCGGGCCTTCAAAATACAGCCCTTCTTTACCGGTAATTTTTGCCACCGCACCGGTTGGCGACAGGTTGCCTTTTAAAATCACCAGATGCGAATCTTTTTTCACCGGTGCATCAAATGGCAGGATAATCTGCTGGCCTTCCGGATAGTCTTCAACATCCGCCAGGTTTTCGGCCAGTGTTTTACCGGTCACGGTCAGGCAGGAACCATCGAGCATACCGGCATCCAGCATCCGTTTCATCAGCGGCTGAATCCCGCCAATCGCAATCAGTTCAGACATCAGGTATTGACCGGATGGACGTACATCGGCCACCACCGGAATATCCTGTCCAATGCGGACAAAATCATCCAGACTCAGCTCGACCCCGGCCGTATGCGCCATGGCCAGTAAATGCAGTACGCCATTGGTGGAACCGCCCAGAGCAATCAGCACTTTAATGGCATTTTCAAACGCGGCTTTGGTCATAATGTCGCGCGGTTTAATGTCCAGACGCAGCAGGTTCATTACCGCTTCACCGGCACGCTGACAGTCAATTTTCTTGTCCTCAGACACCGCTTCCTGTGCCGATGAACCCGGCAAACTCATGCCCAAAGCTTCAATCGCCGAGGCCATCGAGTTGGCGGTGTACATGCCGCCACAGGAACCCGGTCCAGGCAAGGCCACTTCTTCAATCTGTTTGACCTGAATTTCGTTAATTTCGCCTTTGGCATGCTGCCCCACGGCCTCAAATACCGAAATCATGTCGGTATGGCCTGCGCCCGGCTTGATGGTGCCGCCATAGACAAACAGCCCCGGACGGTTGAGGCGCGCCAGTCCCATAATACAGCCCGGCATATTTTTATCGCAGCCGCCAATGGCAATCACCCCATCATAGGCCTGACAGCCGACCACGGCTTCAATCGAATCGGCAATAATTTCGCGGGTCAGCAGCGAATATTTCATGCCCTCGGTGCCGTTTGAAATCCCGTCAGAAATGGTGATGGTATTGAAGATAATCCCCTTACCACCAGCGGCATTGACCCCGGCTTCGGCTTCACGCGCCAGCCCATCAATATGCATATTACACGGCGTGACATTGGCCCAGGTTGAGGCAATCCCGATAAAAGGACGCGTAAAATCCTCATCCTGAAAACCGGTGGCACGCATCATGGATCGGGCCGGTGCATTTTCAATGCCTTCATAAACAGGCGCGGAATGTTCTCGGATATTGTCTTTACTCATTTTATTCGTCCTGAGTGTAATTTTTGAGAAGCCTAAATATTGGCTAGGTTTTATCCGATTGTATAGAAAGCAATCTCGACATAAAAGTAAGACTCTGTGTATCTGACTCAGTTATTTTTTATTTTCTTAGATGAGTATTTGAAGTACGAAGTTGCCATACATAATAAAAGACCCGGTCTTTTCAAGCCGGGCCTTTTACTGAGACTGTAAATCAGTCATGGGATGATTTCTGATTAGATTCATCTTTACACTATTTAAAATCAATTACTTATAAATTTTTAGTGTAGGCGTACTTAATTCACCTGATGCAGACCAAGTTCTTCATTGGAAGCCAACACCACAGATGCCAGAATCGGAGCCGCCAAAATCACAGGAACAGCTAAGATCCAAAAGACGACGGTATAATGTGGATCAAAGAAAAATTGAATGCTCAGTGCAGCTAAAATCATAATGAGCGCTAAAATTGCCACAAAGCGGCTAATAAATTTCATGGACATGCGTGTAATCACTTTTGCATTGATACTGTCGCTTTAGTATACACATACTTTTTTTAAGACTTTATCGGTTTTAAGTATCTAAAGCCCTCTCTCCATTGATTTTATTGAAAGTTTAGGTGTTTTACTTAAGTTTAAATCGCTAAGGAATAAAAAAGCACTCCCATCTGGAGTGCTTTTTCGCGCTATAAAAATTTACAGCTTAGATTTCACGTACCGCACCTTTGGCCGCACTGGTGGTATGCATGGCATAGGCTTTCAGCGCTTTAGAAATCTTGCGTGGACGTTCTTCAGCGGGCTGCCAGCCTTTGGCTTCCTGTGCTTCACGGCGCGCTGCCATGGTCGCATCATCTACTGCCAGGTGAATGCTACGGTTTGGAATATCGATTTCGATACGATCGCCATCTTCAACCAGACCAATCGCACCGCCTTCAGCCGCTTCTGGAGAAACGTGACCAATCGACAGACCTGATGAACCGCCAGAGAAGCGGCCGTCAGTTAACAGTGCACATTCCTTACCTAAACCTTTCGATTTCAGGTAGCTGGTTGGGTACAGCATTTCCTGCATACCAGGGCCACCACGTGGGCCTTCGTAACGAATCACAACCACATCACCGGCGCTGATTTTTCCGCCCAGAATCGCCTCGACCGCAGAATCCTGGCTTTCAAATACACGTGCAGTCCCATTGAATTTCAGGATTGATTCATCTACACCGGCCGTTTTTACGATACAACCATCTAGCGCGATGTTGCCATAAAGTACAGCCAGACCACCGTCTTTAGAGAATGCATGTTCTGCATTACGGATCACACCATTTTCACGGTCGCCATCCAAACGTGAGTAGTAACGGTCTTGTGAGAATGCAGTCTGGGTTGGTACGCCACCTGGTGCTGATTTAAAGAATTGATATACGTCTTCATCTTCAGTACGGATGATGTCCCATTTATCTAAAGCATCTTTTAATGTTGCTTCGTGAACCGTACCGACAGAGGTATCTAACAGGCCTGCACGATCTAGTTCACCGAGGATCGACATGATCCCGCCGGCACGGTGCACGTCTTCCATATGTACATCATTCTTCGCAGGAGCGACCTTACAAAGCACTGGTACTTTACGAGATAGACGATCGATGTCATCCATGGTGAAGTCCACACCCGCTTCGTTTGCAGCAGCTAATAAGTGTAGAACGGTATTGGTTGAACCACCCATTGCGATGTCCAAAGTCATGGCATTTTCATACGAAGCTTTAGTCACCATTGAACGTGGTAATACGCTGTAATCGTCTTGTTCATAATGGCGTTTTGCCAGTTCAACAATGAGAGAACCTGCACGTTCGAACAGTTTTTTACGGTTCGCATGAGTTGCCAAAGTTGAACCGTTACCTGGAAGCGATAGACCCAATGCTTCAGTCAAGCAGTTCATTGAGTTCGCAGTGAACATGCCTGAACATGAACCACAGGTTGGACAGGCTGAACGTTCGTATTCAGCCACTTCTTCATCAGTATAGTTATCATCTGCAGCGACGATCATGGCATCGATCAAGTCGATGGCTTTA
The DNA here is from genome assembly GCF_049546925.1 of Acinetobacter sp. AND/436. Lineage (NCBI taxonomy): Bacteria > Pseudomonadati > Pseudomonadota > Gammaproteobacteria > Moraxellales > Moraxellaceae > Acinetobacter > Acinetobacter sp. AND/436. The sequence goes on along the minus strand of NZ_JBMXBO010000008.1, from coordinate 9,515 downwards.
TCATTACCACGGATTTTCACTTTACCGGCTTCCATCGGACCGCCAGACACGAATACCACTGGAATGTTCAGGCGCATTGCTGCCATTAACATCCCCGGAGTGATCTTGTCACAGTTCGAGATACACACCATCGCATCGGCACAGTGTGCGCTGACCATATATTCTACCGAGTCAGCAATTAGGTCACGTGAAGGCAGTGAATACAGCATACCGTCATGACCCATGGCGATGCCGTCATCGACCGCAATGGTATTGAATTCTTTTGCTACACCGCCTGACGCTTCAATTTGACGTGCCACGAGCTGACCTAGGTCTTTTAAATGCACGTGACCCGGTACAAACTGGGTAAAAGAGTTGACCACCGCAATAATCGGCTTGCCAAAATCTTCATCTTTCATCCCGGTCGCACGCCATAAGCCACGTGCGCCCGCCATATTTCTTCCGTGTGTCGATGTTTTTGAACGATAGTCAGGCATGTGTATTTCCAACGAGTTGTGCTTGAGAGGGTGAATCCCCATCTCTGGCTAAAATGTACTGATCTTCAGGTTATCAGTTGAAATTTCGTCACATCATACTACAGCTCAATCTGTCAGCGTGCTGGGTGATCGGGTCTTTTGAACCTTTTATTCTGCGATCTTTCAACTGATGAAAACTGGGGAGACTCGCCTACGGAGCCGATATGATTTGATCATAAAGCATTAGCTCCGGCATTTTCATGAATAATTTTTACCTTTTATATAAACAAAATTTATTGATATTAATTTTTTAAATAAAATTTTGTTTGCAAAGAACAGCACCCAGCCAAACTCATGAAGATGCAATCTCTATTTACATGACAATTTAGGCTTAAAAAGGCTTTTCGCATATAATGTGGGGCAAGTTTATATGGAATCTCATGTGTGAAAATTATCTTTGCGGGAACACCAGAATTTGCAGCTGTAGCGCTCGATGCCTTATTAAAAACCGAGCATGAAATTGTGGCGGTCTATACTCAACCTGACCGCAAAGCAGGCCGCGGACAAAAACTTACGGCCTCTGCCGTGAAACAACTGGCGCTGGCACATAATCTTCCGGTATATCAACCGTTACATTTTAAATCATCCACAGAAGAAGGTCTGGCGGCACAGGCAGAACTAAAAGCCCTGAATGCCGATGTAATGGTGGTGGCGGCCTATGGCCTGATTTTGCCACAAGTGGTGCTGGATACACCCAAATATGGCTGCCTGAATATTCATGGTTCGCTGCTGCCACGCTGGCGAGGAGCGGCGCCCATTCAACGCGCCATTGCCACCGGTGATGCTGAAACCGGCGTGACCATTATGAAGATGGCGGCCGGGCTGGATACCGGCGATATGATGTATAAAACCCTGTGCCCGATTACAGCTGAAGATACCTCTGCCAGCCTGCATGACAAACTGGCCATTCAGGGTGCGGAGGCGATTGTGGCGGTACTGGCTTCGGAGCAGACTTTACAACAGTATCTGGAACAGCGCGAAGTACAGGATGAAGCTTTAACGGTATATGCCCACAAGCTGTCTAAAGCCGAAGCGAAAATTGACTGGTCTCAGGATGCTGTGACAATTGACCGCAATATTCGCGCCTTTAACCCGTGGCCGGTGGCGTTTATTCCGCTGGATGAGCAAAGTAATTTACGGGTCTGGGGATCTGTGCTGTCGAATGAAGCGGTCAATGGCCAGTCGGCGGGGACCATTCTGGCACTGGATAAACAGGGCGTGCATGTGGCCTGTGGCGATGGCAAAGCCATCTGTCTGACCAGCCTGCAATGGCCGGGTGGTAAAGCGCTGAATCCGGTCCAGATTGCACAAACCCAGAAATTAAGTATTGGGCAGGTGCTGGCATGAATCAACATCCATCCGGTCAGTCACATCTGAACTTACGCGCCCAAGTGATTCGTACTTTATTGGCCGTCCAGCAGGGCCAATCTCTGGCCAGTATTTTACCGCTGCATCTGACCAAGGTCGCCGAGCGTGACCGGGCGTTGTATCACGAACTGGTCTTGGGCACCTTGCGTCAATGGTATGGCCTGAAAAGCATTACCCTGCCTTTGCTGGTCAAACCACTGAACAATGAAACCGTCGAAACCTGTCTCTATGTCGGGCTGTATCAGATTTTATGTACCCGTATTGCCGACCATGCGGCTATTTCAGAAACCGTGACTGCCACCAAGCAGTTAGGCTTTCAGGCGCTCAGTGGTGTGGTCAATGCCATCCTGCGTCGTGTTTCACGTGAAACATCGGTCTTTGAGCAGACGCTGCAAGCGGCGCATGGTTTACCCAGCTGGCTGTTTAAACGTCTGAAAAAAGACTGGCCGGAACAGCTGGAGCAACTGACCCAGGACCTGAAACAGACAGCACCACTGACTTTAAGGGTCAATCAGCGCAAGATCAGCCGTGAAGCCTATCTGAATAAACTGCTGGGCGCCGGTATTCAGGCACGTCCGGGCGAGCGTTCCGATGTGGCGATTATTCTGGAACAGGCGGTGCAGATTCCGGAGCTGCCGGGCTTTGATGCCGGCTGGTTCTCGGTACAGGATGAACATGCCCAGCTTTGTGCGCAGTTACTGCCAGATTTAAATGGCAAAGTGGTGATTGATGCCTGTGCAGCCCCGGGCGGAAAAACCGCACATATTCTGGAAAAATTTAGTCCGGCCACTTTGGTGGCACTGGATCAGGACCCGAAACGCCTGCTACGGGTCACGGAAAATCTGGAGCGCCTGCAACTGACCGATACGCAGCAGGTCGAAATTCTGGCGGCAGATGCTACGCGCTGGACCGCAACCGAACCGGTCGATTGTATTGTGCTGGATGCACCCTGCTCTGCCATTGGGGTGATGCGCCGTCATCCGGATATTCGCCTGTTACGCCAGTCCGCTGACATTCAGCAAACTGTCGAGCTGCAGCAGCAGATTCTGGAACAGATGTGGTCCCAGCTAAAAGTCGGCGGCACCTTGCTGTATATCACCTGTTCCATTTTAAAAGCAGAAAATGAACAGCAGATGCAGCAGTTCTTTGCCCAGCATGCCGATGCCAAAGAAATTAAAATTGTCACAGACTATGGTGTCGAACAGCAGTATGGCCGCCAGCTGTTACCGGAAGCCGGACGCGGCGATGGCTTCTATTATTGCCGGATCGAAAAAATCTAGACGATAAAAAAAGGAACCCTCAGGTGGTTCCTTTTTTTATTCTACAGCAGCTTAGTCTGCACATGCATGTACCACAGACTTAATCCTCTGGTTCATCTGGATGTTTGCTCAGATGAATCATGGCCAAGATTAAACCGCCCCAGAGCAGGACAGTCGAGATGATCATCATGATAATTGCTTCAGTATTCATCTTAGTTCTCCTCTTCCGGGACTTTGTCTTTCAGACAGCTCAGTACAATGGCACCCACAATAAACAGGGCCAGCGTACCGCCACCCACCAGCCATAAGATTTCAGCCGGATAACCGCCATAACCTTCTGCAACAATCGACTTGATGGTTAGGCCTAAAGCCACCAGTAATGATAATGGAGTAATCACGGTTAACAGGAAGTTCCAGCCGGCACCCAGTTTAATACTAGAGTACTGGTTGATATGCGCCTGTAACTGTGACAATAGCGGACGACGGAACCATGACACTAGAATAATCGACAGTAAACCACCACCGACAATACCAATGTTATTGGCAAAGTAGTCAATGATGTCGACAAAGGTAATCGCGCTATGGGTCGAGAAAATCAGGGTCGAAACAATGGCTGAACCACCGGCAATAATGCTGACCGATTTTTTACGTGACCAGCCTAACTTGTCCTGGAAAGCTGAAATCGGCACTTCCAGAATACTGACCATCGAGGTAATCCCAGCAACGGTCAATGAGGCGAAGAACAGGAAGCCAAATAAGTCGCCGCCTGCGCCCATGCTGGAAATAATTTTCGGGAAGGCAATAAAGGCCAGACCAATACCGCCAGATACCACTTCTTCCACGGTTGAGCCTGAGCTGAACGCCATAAAGCCCAAAGCCGCAAATACCCCGATACCGGCCAGAATTTCAAAAGACGAATTGGCCAGCGCAACCACCGCACCGGAACCGGTCATATTGGTTTTACGCTTTAAATACGAGGCATAGGTCAGCATGATCCCGAAGCCCACAGACAGCGAGAAGAAGATATGACCAAATGCGGCCAGCCAGACTTTATAGTTGCCCATCGCTTCCCAGTTCGGGGTAAAGAAGGCATTTAAACCTGCGGTTGCGCCCGGTAAACGGATCGCCTGAATCACCAGAATCGTGAACAGTACCACCAGTAACGGCATAAAGATTTTATTGGCCAGTTCCACACCACGACGTACACCACCGTAAAGAATGAACATCACCACCGCCCAGACAATCACCAGACCGAAAAATAAGGTCGGTACAAAGCCCAAGGCCAGCCCTTCGCCATTTTGCAAATAGGAATTAAAGAAGAAGGCCTGGGTATCTGCCCCCCATTTCTGGCCAATCGCGTAGTACATATAACTACCGGCCCAGGACAGAACGCTGGCATAGTAAATCCCGATGACCAAAGTCACCATCACCTGCCACCAGCCCAAGGACTCGCTGTTCATGAGCTTTTTATACGCCAGTGGCGGCGCTTTACGGAACTTATGTCCAACCGCGTAATCTAAATATAATAACGGCAAACCAGCAGCAAAAATTGCCACCAGATACGGCACCAGGAAGGCACCACCACCATTTTCGTAAGCCACATAGGGAAAACGCCAAATATTCCCCAAGCCTACAGCTGAACCAATCGCTGCAATAATAAAGCCTGATCGCGCGGACCAGTTTTCACGATTTCCTGACATAAAACACCTAAACCTAGATGCTTTTTCCACTGCTTTTTATGTGGTTTTCTCGCAAGCAAAAAAGCACCATGCAATATTAATCTTGAGTGTTTGATTTAGCCTTGACCTTTTGGGTACTGGTTTCTAAATGACAAACAGGGAGTGAATGACGAAAACTTGCTTAAAGTGCATCGTGAAGACTCCCTTTTATATGGTTCAACAATACTCACTTTTAAAAAATTATTCTGTAATTTCTGCTCCAAATCTTGGGTTTTTATAATCTATCCTGATTCAACCGCTCAATTAATCAGCTTATTTATTGTACAATTTTGGTTATGAATCACCAAACTTTTTGGAATATATTATGAAGTAAAACTGAAAACTCAATTGCCATCCTTTAAACGGTCATTTATACCCGATGATATAAAATGCCTATCGCCTACCCGCAGCGCTTTCTTCAGAGGCCTGTTTAATAAATAGATTGCCGTGATCTATAGATAAGGATGCATCAAGTTCAATATTGCCCTTGATGTATCCCCAAGCCATCAACCCGGTTGATGGATCACCAGTAAACGTTCTTCCTGCATATCACGAATTGCCGATTGAATTCCCTCACGGCCCAGACCTGAATCTTTGACCCCGCCATACGGCATATTATCGACCCGAAATGATGGAATATCGTTAATAATTACCCCGCCAACATGCAGCTGGTCCCAGGCATATAGCATCTGCTGCAGACTCTGGGTATAGACCCCGGCCTGCAAACCAAAGCGGCTCTGGTTAATCCGTTCAATGCCCTGCTCAAACTGTTCATACGGCTCCAGAATAGCCACCGGACCAAAAGCTTCATTCTGGTAAATTTCTGACTGAGGCGAAACCTGCTCCAGCAATGTCGGCTCGAACATCACTCCCTGCTGTTCACCGCCCACCAGTATCGTCGCGCCTTCTGCTACGGCCTGATCTAGCCATTTTTTCAGGCGCACGGCTTCATTCTCTTTAATCATCGGCCCAACCAAAGCGCTGTCCAGCCGCGGATCAGCCGCCCGTAATGACTGCAAACGGCTGACCAGTTTATCTTTAAGCTGTGTGTAAATCGCGCGATGTACCAGAATACGCTGCACACTAATACACACCTGCCCGGCATGGTTATAGGCACCTCCAATTAACCGGTCAACCAGCGCATCATTGACTTCGGTATCAGCCTCAATCATCACGGCAGCATTGCCGCCCAGCTCCAGCGTGACCTTTTTACGTCCGGCACGCGCTTTCATGTCCCAGCCCACCACATCGGAACCGGTAAAGCTCAGTAGTTTAAAGCGGTCATCGGTGACCAGCACATCGGCCTGCTCACGCGGACAGGGCAATACCGAAAAGGCCCCAGCCGGCAAATCGGTTTCCGCCAGAATCTCGGCAATTTTTAAGGCAGAAATCGGGGTTAGGCTGGCCGGTTTTAAAACAAAGGGACAGCCTGCAGCAATCGCGGGTGCAATTTTATGGGCCGTCAAATTCAGAGGAAAATTAAATGGACTGATCAGCGACACTGCGCCAATCGGTACCTGTTTGCTGATGCCCTGATAACTGCAAGCCGCAGCAGTCACCGCCAATGGCATCATCCGGCCCTGATCCATCTGGGTGACCGCATCCGCAGCCAGTTGGAAGGTATTGATTAAGCGCTCTACTTCAGCAGCGGCAGCCCTTTTCGGTTTACCGCCTTCAATAATCAGCAGTTCGGTGAGCTCGGCCCGGCATTCCTGAAAACGCTGCACACAATGCAGCAGGATTTTCTGTTTCTGAAACGGTTTTAACGCCGCCATCGCCGCTTCCGCCTGGACTGCGGCCTGAATCGCCTGCTCCAGCGTCTCTGCATCGGCCAGCGCCACACGTGCATAACAGCGCTGCAGATACTTATCTTCGACCTCTAGCCACTGGCCGGTCACATGCGGCTGTCCAGCCAGATATAAAGGATAATCGTGCGGATGATCAGTGTGCGTAGCCATGTGCAGGTCCTCTATTTTTTGCATGATGCGTCAATGCAATTTATACCAATTCCCGATATGATGCGCCGAGATGTTTCCCGGTTCCATCCTCCACAATAAATTTATTCTGAGAATATACAAGCTCTACAGGGATTTTTATGCGTACCCGTCCAGCATTGTGTTTCATCCTCGGTCTTGGCTGTTTTAGCGCCGCGCAGGCCGATATTATTGGTGTTAAAGGTAGCGTCGATTACTGGCATTATGACAGTGACTTATCGAGCGCCTTGGGCCAGCCCGAGATGAAAGATGACTCCAGTTTGTCTTTTGCCTTGGCGGTTGAACATCCAGTACCGTTATTGCCGAATGTCAAAATCAAGCACAGCACACTTGAGGCAGAATCAGAACGTGAAGTTCTGAATGAAAAGATGGAGCGGATCGACCTCGATTATTCCGACTTCATTGTCTATTACGAAATTCTGGACAATATTGTCAGTGCCGATATTGGTGTGGGTGCCAAGGTGCTGGACGGTACCGTGCAGCAGAATTTAACCGAAGTGGAACAGGTCAGTGAAACCTTGCCAATGCTGTATGCCGAAGCCGGGGTGAAACTACCTTTTACCGGTTTAAGTGCCAAAGCCGAAGCCAGCTATGCCAAGTTTGATGATACTGTCATTAGCGATGCGCAGGCAGAATTGAAATATAATTTTATTGATAATTTACTGGTCGATGTCGGCCTGAAAGCCGGTTACCGCATTCTAGATGTGGAGCTAAACGAAGGTGATGAACGTAATCTCCAGCTGGATTTCAAAGGTCCTTATCTCGGGCTGGAAGCACATTTCTAAAACAACAAAACATCTTTTTCCCTTTAAACAAAAAGCCTCTACTGAGGCTTTTTGTTGGTTTAGATGAATTACATCGGTTTAGCTATAAGAGCGACTGGCCTTAGACACCACCGGTGGTGTTTCAGTAACCGGCTCTGAGGCTTTCTGGATGCGAATCAGGGCAACTGCAATTGCACCAATCACCGCTGGAATCGCCACCGCCAAGAAATTCAGTTTATGCGGTAATTCCATACCCAATAGCACCCCGATAATAATCGGGCCGACAATTGCACCTACACGGCCGACCGCAGAGGCACAACCAATCCCGGTTGAGCGCACCGCTAGTGGATAATACTGCGCCACAAAGCTGTATAGCAGAATACTACTGCCAATTGCGGAAGCCCCAGCCAGCGCCACCAGTAGGTAAATCACCGGTTGTGGCGAGTTAAAGCCTAATCCAACCAGCGCCACAGCCCCCATCAGGAACATGCCAATAATCACCGGTTTTAAATGAAAACGGTCTGCCAGAATCCCGCCGCCAATGGTGCCAATTACTGCGCCAATATTCATCGACATCAGGAACATCAGGCTGCTACCCAGCGAGTAACCAGCGGCCATCATTAGTTTTGGTAACCAGCTGCCCAGTGCATAGACCATCAATAAACACATAAAGAAGCAGCACCAGAACAATAAGGTACTCATGCCACGGTTTTGCTTAAATAAGGCGGCAATAGAGGCATCCGGCACCTGTACTTCATTTAAGACCAGTTGAGTCTGCGCACTGACTTTTTCTTCTGGCGTGATTTTCTGAATAATCTGGCGCGCTTTTTCATCCTGCTGTTTTTTCACTAAAAAGGTCAATGATTCAGGTAAAAACTTCCACAAGATCGGTAACAGCAACAGTGGAATACCCGCGATATAGAACATCACTTCCCAGCCAAAACTTGGAGTTAACCAGGCACCCAGTAATGCAGCCATAATCCCGCCAACCGCATACCCACTAAACATGGTGGTCACCAAGGTACTGCGCAGTTTTTGTGGTGCATATTCAGAGGTTAAGGCCACCAGATTCGGTAATACTCCGCCAATTCCTAAACCGGCAATAAAGCGCAAAATTCCGAATTCAGTCGGGTTAGATGCGAAACCGCCCCAGAAGGTAAAACCGCTAAATAAGGTCACACAAATTAAAATGACATTTTTACGGCCAATCTTATCGGCCAGCATGCCAAAAAACATGGCACCGAACATCATTCCGGCCAGGGCAGTACTGGCCAACATGCCTGCTTGCACAGCAGTCATATTCCATTCTTGCATCAGTAGTGGTAGGGCTACGCCATTAATCGCCAGGTCATAACCGTCAAAGATGACTACAAATAAACACCAGAGTACGACGTTTAAATGAAAAGGTTTGAACTTCGCCTTGTCCACTACAGCATTCACATTCATTGTTGTTGCTGTCATTAATCCTCACCTCCAATTGTGAGATTTTATTCTTAATATGAAAAAATGAACAATCATTCACTTTTGTCTATAAAATGAATGATTATTCATTTTTTGTCTATGGATAAAAGGTCTAAATGATAAATTTTTCTTAAAAATCAGATTTGATTTAGCAATAAAGCTCAATTTCAGAGCAGAAAATTTAGTTATAAATCTTACAATTAGTGGAAACTTATTCTATTTTTTAAAATTTTTATATTACAAAACAGTGAAATAAAAGCTTCATCATTGCAATTTTTAAGACAGGCTTAAATGACAACTTCTACCACACAAATTTGCAAATAAATGTAAAAATTGTGTCATAAAGCCAGAAAAATACTATCCAAGTCGTAGATGTAGAAACTAGAAATTACGCCCATAAAAAAATCCCCCAAGCTTTTGCTCGGGGGATTTTGAA